>JAOAPT010000128.1 GCA_025463045.1 Candidatus Solibacter sp. | reverse complement strand
GTCGACGGCCATCGAATCGCGCAGTACGTTGACGAAGCAATCGCTCTGCGGAAGTCCGTTGGTGAGCGCCTCCCACTCGTTGCCGCCGGTCCGGCTGCGGTAGACGCGGAGCTTGCCATCGGGCGGATAATGCTCGCCATCGCTCTTGATGGGAACCACGTAGATGGTTTCAGGCTCGTGCGCGTGGACATCGATGACGAAGCCGAAATCGGTCGGGAGATTGCCGCTGACTTCGTGCCAGTTCTCACCCGCGTCATCGCTGCGCATCACGTCCCAGTGCTTCTGCATGAAGAGGGCGTTGGGACGCGAAGGATGCATGGCGATGCGGTGAACGCAGTGGCCGACCTCGGCGGTTGGTTGGGGCATCATAGGGGAGTTCAGTCCCTTGTTGATGGGCTTCCAGGACTGGCCGGCATCGTCGCTGCGGAAGGCGCCGGCGGCGGAGATGGCGACGAAGATGCGGTCGCGGTTTACAGGGTCGAGCAGGATGGTGTGGAGACACATCCCGCCGGCGCCGGGCTGCCATTGAGCACCCGTGCCGTGGCCGCGTAGGCCAGGGAGTTCCTGCCAGTTGCGGCCGCCATCGGTAGTGCGGAAGATGGCCGCGTCTTCGATGCCGGCGTAGACGGTATCGGGATCGTTCAAAGACGGCTCGAGATGCCACACCCGCTTGAATTCCCACGGGTGGGGAGTGCCGTCGTACCACTGGTGAGTGCCAGTCGGGCCGTCGTAGGCGAACTTGTTGCCGACTGGCTCCCAGGTTTTGCCGCCATCGCTGGAACGCTGGATCTGCTGACCGAACCAGCCGCTGGATTGCGAGCAATAGATGCGGTTGGGGTCGGCGGGCGACCCCTTCAAATGATAGATCTCCCAGCCGCCGAAGTGGGGGCCGGAAACCTCCCACTTTTCGCGTTTGGCGTCGGAGGTAAGAATGAACGCGCCTTTGCGCGTGCCGGCCAGAACTCGTACGCCGCTCATCTCTACTGATTGCCTCCGGCCTTCTCGCAGTTGATCATCCACGGGATACCGTACTTATCGGTGAAC
This sequence comes from Candidatus Solibacter sp., assembly GCA_025463045.1. Taxonomy (GTDB): domain Bacteria; phylum Acidobacteriota; class Terriglobia; order Bryobacterales; family Bryobacteraceae; genus Solibacter. Next base: position 2,201 of record JAOAPT010000128.1, on the reverse strand, counting down.
ATCCCGAAGCGGAGGGCCCAGAACGTCTCTCCCAAGGGCATGTGCACTGTGCCGCCTTCGGAGAGTCCGTGGTAGATGCGCTCGGCTTCGGAGACATCGGTGGTGCCGATGTTGACGGAGAAAGCTTGGGGGGTTTTGTACCGGTCCGGAGGAGCGTCGGAGCCCATCAGGGTCGAGCCATCGACGGAGAGGCGGGCGTGCATGATTTTGTCGCGCCACTCGGGAGGAGTGTGGGTCTCCATGGGGCTGCCGCCGTGGGTGATCATGGCCTCGATGTTGCCGCCGAGGACGCTCTGGTATAACTCGAAGGCCTCTTTGCAGCGGCCGTCGAAAACGAGGTAAGTGTTTAGTGTCATAGTTGGTTCCTTTGTCAAGATTGTGGAAGTCCGGATTGTGGAAGTCCGGATTGTGGAAGTCCGGTGATTTCGAGGACGGGGCGAATTTCGACGGTGCCGAAGCGCGCGCCGGGGATGCGGGCGGCGATCGAGATGGCCTCGTCGAGATCCTTCGCGTCGATCAGGAAATACCCGCCGAGTTGTTCGCGGGTTTCGGCGAAGGGTCCGTCAGTGACAAGTCGTTGGGATTCGCGGATGCGGACGCTGGTGGCGGTCGAGGTGGGATGCAACGGCGACGCGGCGAGGTAATGGCCGGAGGCCGCGAGATCCTGGCAGAGTTCGGCCGACTCGACGTAGCAATGATCACGTTCCGGCCCGGTGAGCGCGTTTTCTTCGTCGAGGTAAACCAGCAGCATGTACTTCATAACTTATCCCTCTATGGATTGTCGAACGGGGCGGCGGGAAATCGACAGCGGATCGAATATATTTTTCGGCGACGGGAAATACATTAGCAGTGACGCGGGAGAGACCGACCCGGGCGGCGAGATAAATCTAAACTGGAGAGATGGTTGCGGATGCGCAGAGAGCGGTGGAAGAAGTTTATCGGGCGGATTGGGGGCGGATTGTCGCGACTCTGATCGGCATGGTCGGGGACTTCGATCTGGCGGAGGAGGCGGCGCAGGAGGCATTCGCGGCGGCGGTGGATCAGTGGGGCGCGGACGGCGTGCCGGACTATCCGCGAGCGTGGATCGTGCAGACGGCGCGGCACAAGGCGATCGACCGGTTGCGTCGGAAATCGCGATGGGAGGCGCCGCTGGACGAGGAGGCGGCGGCGAATCTGGCCGCGGCGGAGCAGCCCGATCCCGGCGGGGAGATTCCCGACGATCGGCTGCGGTTGATCTTCACGTGCTGCCATCCGGCGCTGGCTCCAGAGGCGCAGGTGCCGCTCGCGTTGCGCACGTTGTGCGGCCTGGAGACGGACGAGATCGCGCGGGCATTCCTGGTGCCGACGGCGACGATGGCGCAGCGCCTGGTGCGGGCGAAGAAGAAGATCCGCGCGGCGGGAATTCCGTACGTGGTGCCGGAGACCAAGGAGATGCCGGCGCGGCTCGACGCGGTGCTGACGGTGATTTACCTGGTGTTCAACGAAGGATACGCGGCGACGCGGGGCGACGGGCTGGTGCGCACGGATCTGTGCGCGGAGGCGATCCGGCTGGGCAGGCTGGTGCGGTCGCTGCTGGCTCCGCGGGTTCCGGCGGAGGCGACGGCGCTGCTGGCCTTGATGTTGCTGCAGGACGCGCGGCTGGATGCGCGGCTCGACGCGGCGGGCGATGTGGTGACGCTCGAAGAGCAGGATCGGGGGCTATGGGATCGGGAGCAGATCGCGGAGGCGCTGCCGCTGGTCGGCGAGGCGCTGCGCGGCGGTGGCGGCGGATTCGCAGTGCAGGCGGCGATCGCGGCGGTGCACTGCCAGGCGGCGCGGGCGGAAGACACGGACTGGCCGCAGATCGTCCGGCTGTATGACGTTCTGGTGGAGGTGCAGCCTTCGCCGGTGGTCCGGCTGAATCGGGCGGTGGCGGTGGCGATGGCGGAAGGCGCGGAGGCGGGGCTCGCGCTGATCGACGAGTTGGCGGGCGAGTTGGAAGACTATCATTTGTTCCACGCGGCGCGAGCAGACTTATTGAGGCGGGCGGGACGGTTCGTCGAGGCGGGCGAGAGTTACGCGAAGGCGCTTGCGCTGGTGACGAACGATAGCGAACGGCGATATCTGGAGAAGCGGGCGAGAGAAGTGGGCTCCGGCAAGTAAGCTCCGTTTAAGAACACTCTCAATCAGAGCCGCGACGGTTACGGAGCGGTGGTCACGCG
>JAOAPT010000096.1 GCA_025463045.1 Candidatus Solibacter sp. | reverse complement strand
ATGTTACAGCATTCACAGTCCGGGTCAAACTCAGGGAGAGCGGTGAAAGTTCGCGGGCGTTCAGAAAGGAGTCCGATGGGCCTGCGACCCAGCGCTAAGAACACACACCAATCGGAGCCGCGACGGTTACGGAGCGGTGGTCACGCGACCACCGCTCCCTTACGGTCGCGGCTCCGATTGGCATTCGGTTCTTCATCGCCTTTGGCGGGCCGGCAGGCCCGTGGGACTCCTAACGGTCGCAATTACGATTTGTCTTTCTCCAGGATCCAGTCCACCGCCGCCACCGCATCCGCGCACGTGAAATCCGCCTCGCACTTCTGCGCCGGCCCGTAACCCGTCCGCACGAGAATCGTCCGCGTCCCCGCACGACGCCCGCATTCGATATCCGCCGCCTTGTCGCCGACAAAGTACGACGCGCCCAGATCGATCGCGTGCTCCACCGCCGCCTGTATCACCATCCCGGTCTCCGGCTTGCGGCATCGCGAAGGCACTCCCGGAGCGTCGGGGCAATAGTAACTCCCGTCGATCGCGCCCGCCTGCCGCAAGAACTCAGCCTGCACCGCCGCGTACTGATGCTCGCTAAAATATCCGCGCCCGATCCCGCTCTGATTGGTCACCACGAACACGCCGAACCCCGCATCCTTCAACCGCCCGAGTGCTGCCGGCACGCCGGGGAACACGCGCACGAGAGCGGGATCCGCGCAGTACTCGACCTCTTCCATCAACGTGCCGTCACGATCGAAAAACACGGCGCGCATTTCAGGCGAAGCTCGCTTCCAGTTCCGCCGGCGTGACGGTTGCCGTCCCCAGTTTGCCCACCGCGATCCCGCTCGCGTGATTCGCAAGCTCCGCCGCCTCGCGACGCGACGCGCCTGCCGCCAGCCCGAGCGTGAACACCGCGATCGCCGTGTCGCCCGCGCCCGACACGTCGAACACTTCCTTGGCGCGCGTCGGGATGTGATAGGGCTCGCCCGCGCCTTCGAACAACAGCATGCCCTGCTCGCCGAGCGTCACCAGCAGGCAGCCCGGTGTCCACGCACTCATCAGGCGGCGCGCCGCCGTCAGCAGCGGCTGATCCGCAGTCGCCGGCTCGACCGGCGCCGACAGCGGCAGCCCCGCCGCGTTGAACGCCTCGATCCGATTCGGCTTGATCGCCGTCGCGCCGCGCCACACCAGCGACGTATGCGGGTGCGGATCCACCGTCAGCACTTTGCCATGCGCCCGCGCTTCGCCCGAGATGTAATCCGCGAGTTCCTGCGTGAGAAATCCCTTCCCGTAATCCGCGACCACAATGCCATCCACCGCCGCGATCGTGCCCGCCAGGTAATCTCGCGCCGCTGCCATCTGCGCCGCGGTCAACGCCGCGGGACGCTCGCGATCCACCCGCACCACCTGCTGATTGCGCGCGATGATCCGCGTCTTCACCGTCGTCGAGTGCGACGCCTCGCACTGCACGCCGCTGGTGTCGATGCCGCACGACGCCAGCAGTCCGCACAATCGCCCGCCCGCTTCATCGGTACCCGCGATCCCCATCAGCGCCGTTCGCCCACTGAACTCGCGAAGATTGCGCGCCACATTCGCCGCCCCGCCCGGATAGTACGTTTCGCCCGTCACGTTGACCACGGGCACCGGAGCTTCGGGCGAGATCCGCGACACCTTGCCCCAGATGAACTCATCGAGCATGAGATCGCCGATCACCAGAATGCGCAGTCCGCCGAAGCGCGCGATCAGGCCGTCAGTCGGCATTTTGCGCCGACTCAATGCGGCTGTGCGAACGCGTTCCGGATTCGCCCGCGGCGGGCTTGCGCGCCACCACCACCAGCGAAAGCCCGGGCCACGGGATCAGGACATCCAATCGCCGCCAGAACCACACCGACTTGTCGAAAATCTTCAGCACCAGCTTCGTGATATTCCCCGCGTTAAAGATTCTGCCGTATGCCCACCACGGCACGAGTGCGATCTTATTCAGGCTCTCCACGGATTCCACTTGAAAACCGCGCGCCGCAAGCAGTTCGCGAATCGACGCGTTATCGTAGCGCCGCTTGTGCCCCAGGCTGCGATCGAGCGAGCCGTACAACCCCGGCACGTTCGGCACCAGCACCACCATTGCACCGCCCGGCCGGAGCGCGCTCGCGAGATTATCCAGCACTACGCCCGGATCGTCCAGTTGCTCCAGGACATTCAGACAGAGCACCGTGTCGAAGCAGTTCTCCAGGCCGGCCAGGTCGCCCGCCACTTCCGGATCGATGCGCTGCACCGCCACATTCGGGGTGCGCAGAAAGCGATTGCGCAGAGCATGCAGGTGCAGCGGATCTTTTTCCGCCGCGACATACAGCACGCGCCGCGACATCAATCGCCCGGTCAGATTCCCGATTCCGGCGCCTACTTCCAGCACTTCGTCGCCCACGTGCGACCGCAACTTCAGCGCCAGCCAGCTCAGGTACTGCGGAGTCCCCGTGAGATTATTCAGTACGCCGCGGCCGTACGGCACGGCATACAGATCGTCGATCAGCCAGAACTTCAAAATCACCGCGAAGGCTTTGATGCCGTCCTTCCAGCCGATCTTTTTTCCTTCCTCATACGTGCGCCCGTGATAGCTGATCGGCACTTCGTAGATGCGGAACTTTCGTTTCGCGCTCTTCATCACGATCTCGGGTTCAAAACCGAACCGGTCGGAGCGAATCGGAATGCTCTTCAAAAGATCCGTGCGGAAGACCTTGTAGCAGGTTTCCATGTCCGTGAGGTTCAGGTTGCAGAACATGTTGGAAACCAGCGTGAGCCCCTTGTTGATCATCGAGTGCCAGAACGGCAGCACGCGCGATTGCTCGCCCGCGAGATACCGCGAACCGAAGACCGCGTCGGCATGCCCGTCGAGCAGCGGACGGAGCAGCCGCGGATATTCACTCGGATCGTACTCCAGGTCCGCGTCCTGAATCAGCGAGAAGTCCCCCGTGGCCTGCTGGATCGCCGTGCGCACCGCAGCGCCCTTACCGCGATTCGCGGGGTGCTGAAAAAGACGAATCTGTGGAAATGCCGCAGCCATGCGCTGCAGGATCGCGAACGTGCCGTCGGTGGAGCAATCGTCCACGATCACCAGTTCGCGCTCCATGTTTTCAGGCACGGGAGCGGTCAGCACAAGGGAGATGCAACGCTCTACAACGGTACGTTCGTTGTAGACCGGCATTAAAATGGAGAGCTTCATCCTAGTCTATGCAGTTTACCAAACGGCGGTACGGGAGCGCCGTGCGGAGGCCGGACGGGGCAGGAAATCACCGTCCGGAAATCGGGCAAAGCCGTGCTATTCTGGATCTTCTTATCGTTCCAATGTCGCAGACCAGATCGCTCCCCCGCATATGCATCGCGTTGGGCCTGCCAGACGTTCCAACACTGCTTGACCACGCCCGCCGTGAGGCCGAGGCGGGAGAACTCTTTCTCGAATTTCGACTGGATTACCTCAGCAATCCCTGCAAGGGCGCCGAGGCGATCGGCAAGTTCCTCGAGCAGTTCCCCGATTGCATTCTGCTGGCCACCTGCCGCCGGCATCAGAACCATGGCAAGTTCAACGGCAGCATCGAAGAACAGCTCGCCGTGCTGGATCTCGCCGTGCGCAATGGCGCCCACGCCATCGATATCGAGATCGAGACCGCCGAGATCGCGCAGGACCGCCTGAATCACTTCCGCGGCCGCACCCAGGTCATCGTTTCGTATCACAATTTCGAAGCCACTCCCCCCATGGACACGGTGGTCAACCGCGTCATGAAGGTGCAGGCCGACGCGTACAAAATCGTCAGCACCGCCCGCAAGCCCAGCGACAACGTGCGCGTCCTCGCCGTCGCCAAGGCGCTCACCAAACATCGCGTCATCGTGCTCGCCATGGGCGAACTCGGCTTCCCCACGCGCGTGCTCTCTCCGGTCTTCGGCGGCGTCTACACGTACGCCGCGCCGATGTACGCCGAAGGCACCGCCGCCGGACAGGTCAGCGCGCGCTATCTGCGCCACCTCTATCGCGTCGAGAAGCTCGGAAAATCCGCTAAGATCTACGGCGTGATTGCCGACCCGATCCGCCATTCCATCTCGCCCGCCGTTCACAATCGCGCCTTCCAATCGCGCCGCGTGGACGCCGTATATCTGCCCTTCCTGGTGGCACCCGCCTGCCTCCGCGATTTCTTTTCGCTGGCCGCCAAGCTCCCGCTTTCCGGCTTCAGCGTCACCATCCCGCACAAGCAGAAAATCATCCGCTACCTGGATATCGTGGATCCACTGGCGCGCCGCATCGGCGCCGTCAACACCGTCTGGCGAAAGGCCGGGAAATGGCGCGGTACCAATACCGACGCCGCCGGCGTCACCGGTCCGCTCTCGCGCATGCTGAAGATTTCCAAGGCGAGCGTGCTCATCGTCGGCAACGGCGGAGCGGCGCGTAGCGCGGCCTGCGCCCTCTCCGACGCGGGCGCGAAGATCTCCCTCGTCGGCCGCAATCCAGATCGCGTCCGCGCGCTCAGCAAAGTCTGCGGCGCCGAACCGCTGCTCCGCGAGCAGCTCGATTCGCGCCACTTCGACGCCGTCGTCCATGCCACTCCGCTCGGCATGTTCCCGCACGTCAACGAATGCTTCTTCGAAGACAAGATCCCCGCCGACATCGTCTTCGACATGGTCTATAATCCGCTTGAGACTCTGCTGGTACAGCGCGCCAAGGAGCAGGGCAAGACGGTCGTCCCGGGCCTGGATATGTTCATCGAACAGGCCGTCCGCCAGTTCGAAATCTGGACCGGGGAAACCGCCCCACGCGCCGTCATGCAGAAGGCCGCGCTCGAGGCGCTGCGCGGCGCCGGCCACGCTCCGGCGCCGAAGTAGATCCCGGCTGGTGCAAGTGAACCTGGAGGTGAGCAGATGACGACGATTACTCGACGCAAACTCGCTACGGTCCTCGCTTCTACCGCCGTCGCCGCCGCACAGCAGGCTTCGCCGCCGCCCGCGACCGATCTGGTCCAGGCCGCCCGCGACCGCATGAAGGCCAACGCCGCCGCACTCTCCAAACCCGACATCCCGATGGCTACCGAACCCGCCTTCCAGTTCAAGGCCTGAGGAGTTGCCATGGCCGCCACGGTTCCCAACGACGTTTTCTTCGCCCCTATCCCGGAGTTGAACGCGCGCCTCAAGGCCAAGGAATTCTCCGTCGAGGATCTGGTGCGCGCCTTCTCGCTGCGCCTCCAACAGCTCGGCCCGACCTACAACGCGCTCGCCCTCTCTCTGCATCAGGCGGCGCTGAAACAGGCCAAGGAAGTCGACAAGGAATTCAAGCGCGAGCGCTATCGCGGCCCGCTGCAGGGCATCCCATACGGCGTGAAGGATCTTCTGTCGTACGCGAAGCTGCCTACCACCTGGGGCGCGAAGCCGTACGCCGCGCAGGTCTTCGATTACAACGCAGCCGTCATCGACAAAATCGCCGCGCTCGGGGGCGTACTCACCGGCAAGCTCTCGATGGTGGAGCTCGCGGGCGGCGGCGGATACCGCTTCCCTTCGGCCTCCCTCACCGGCCCCGGCCTCAATCCCTGGGACAAGACGCGCTGGTCCGGCGGATCGTCCAGCGGCTCGGCCGCCGCCGTCGCCGCCGGCCTCGTGCCCTACGCGATCGGCTCGGAAACGTCGGGCTCCATCGTCACTCCCGCAAGCTTCTGCGGCGTGACCGCGCTGCGGCCGACATACGGTCTGGTCAGCCGCTACGGCGCCATGGCGCTCTCCTGGACGCTCGATAAACTCGGCCCCTTCGCACACACCGCCGAAGAGTGCGGCATCATTCTCCAGGCTATCGCCGGCAAGGATTCGCGCGATCCCGGCTCCGCGGGCAAGAGCTTCTACTACACGCCGCAATACGCGCGTCCCGTGAAAGATCTCAAGGTCGGCTACGCGCCCTCGGATTTCGCCGAGTGGGTCGAGCCCGCGACGCGCCCCGCCTTCGAAGCCGCGATCGCCGTACTCAAAGCCAGCGGCATCCAGCTCGTCGAAACCAAGCTGCCCGATTTTCCCTACGGGCCCGCGCTCGCCACCATCCTCAACGGCGAGATGGGCTCGATCTTCGAACCCCTGATCGCCAGCGGCAAAGTCGACGAGCTCGCCGACCCGCCGCAGATCGCCGGCCTGAAGGCCAGCCTCGAGCTTCCCGCGAAGGACTACCTCAAGGCGATGCGCATGCGCCGCCTCATCCAGGAGGAGATCGCCAAACTCTTCGGCACGGTCGACGTCCTGCTCGCCCCCGGGCGCGCCGGCATCGCGCCCAAGATCGATCAGCCTCTCGACCGCGCCGCTGCCGGCCCCGCACCCAAGGATCCCGGCTTCCGCTCCATCATTCCGATGGGCAATCTCGCCGGACTTCCCGCGCTCGTCCTCCCCTGCGGCTTCGCCGAAAACATGCCCATCGCCCTGCAACTCGTCGGCGTGCCGTATTCCGAAAATACGCTGCTCGCGATCGGCCGCGAATTCCAATCCCACACCGATTGGCACAAACGGCATCCCGCTTAGGGTTGACTCCGCACGTTGGCCCTCGAGGTGCTGCTAACCTCACATGCCGACAAGTAAGACAAAGAACAAAACGATCCTGGTCACCGGTGCGACCGGACACCAGGGCGGAGCCTCCATGCGTCACCTGCGCGAGCGCGGATTCCCCGTCCGTGTCATGACCCGCGATCCCGACCAGCCCCAAGCACGCGCGCTTCCAGGACACGGCGTCGAAGTCGTGCGCGGCGATCTCAACGACCCCGCCACCCTGACCCGTGCTATGGACGAAGTTCACGGCGTGCACTCCGTACAAGACTCGAAAGCCGGACCCGAGGCCGAGGTGAAAATGGGGACCAATCTCGCCGATTCCGCCAAGCGCTCGGGCATCGCCCACTTCGTGTACAGCTCGGTAGCCAGCGCCGACCAGCACACCGGCATCCCCCACTTCGAGAGCAAGTACCGAATCGAAGAACATATCCGCGGCACCGGCATGCCGTACACCATCGTGCGCCCGGCCTTCTTCATGGAGAACTGGCTCTCGATGCGGCAGGATATCGACAGCGGCACGCTCCACCTCCCGCTCGATCCCGAGACGCGCCTGCAGATGATCGCCGTCACCGATATCGGCGGCGTCGTCGCGATGGCTTTCGAGAAGCCCGGCAAGTGGCAGGGCCGCACGATTGAACTCGCGGGCGACGAACTCTCGATGACCGAACTCGCGCAGGCTCTCAGCGTCACCTCCGGCCATGAAGTCCGCTACGTGCAGATCCCGTGGGACGAATTCGAGGAGAAGGCCGGCAAGGAAATCACCACGATGTACCGCTGGTTTCAGGACACCGGATACCACGTTGACGTCGCATCCGTCCGCCAGGAAAACCCCGAGCTCATGAAACTGGCCCCGTGGCTAAACACTTACTGGAACGCCGCGACACAAAGCGCCGGCTAGTGCCGCCGCGCTTTCCACCGGGCTCTCGCCGAATAGGCGCTTGAACTCGCGGCTGAATTGCGAAGGACTCTCGTACCCTACGCGTTCGGCCGCCACACCCGCGCGCAACCCTTCGTAGACCATCAGCATGCGCGCCTTGTGGAGGCGGATCGTCTTCAGATATTGCAGCGGCGAGTTCGACGTCACCGCCTTGAAATTCCGGTGGAACGCCGACGCGCTCATTCCGGCCGTCTCTGCCAAGTCCGCATGGATCCGCTGCAGCGCGCGGTTCACCTGCCCGAAGCGGCTGTGCAGCGCCGCCGCCGCTCGCAGCGCTCCGCCCTGTTCGCCGCACAGTACGCGGTACATGATCTCCCTGACGAGCTGCGGCCCGAGAATACGCGCGTCCGCAGGATCAGGCAAACACTCCAGCAGGCGCACCGCCGCCTCGCTCAACCGATACGGAGCGAATTCCGGAGCCTGCGCGCACAATGCCCCTGCGAACCGCCGCAGTCCGCCTGATGCTTCGCCTCATTTCGCCGCCGCGACCCCGATCACCGCGTTCCACTGGTACTCCATCAACCCCATCAGCGCGCGCACCGGAATGTGTTCGTCGTCCGTATGCGCCCCGCCCAGCGGTCCTTCCTCCGGCGACACGATCGGCCCCGTGCCGTACGCCTGCACGCCCTTCGCGCGCAACTGCGCGTTGTCCGTCGCGCCCGTCATCATGTTCGGTAGTGTCGGGACGTGAAACATCCGCTGCCCCACTTCCTCCAGCACGCGGAACATCTCCGTATCGATCCGCGACGGCGCCGCCACCGGCCGCGCGCTCGACTTCGGCGGAATCACCTCGATCGCCGGATCGTTGATCACCTTCCGCAGTTCCGCCACGAACTTCGTCATGTCCTCGTCCGGCAGCGCGCGAATATCCAGCATCGCCTCGCCCTCCGACGGAATCACGTTGGACCGGAATCCGATGTTGACGATCGTCGGCACCACGCTTGTTCGCAAGATCGAGTAGTGCCCCGCTTCGTTCTTCCGAAAATACTTGTCGACCTCCGCCGCCTTCGCCGGATTCAAGATGTCGCGATACCGCGCCGCCAGCGCCGGCGGCGAAATCTCCGCCAACCGCTGAAAGTAGACCCGCGTCGTCTCGTTCAGCCGCATCGGCGTCTGCCAGTTGCCCGCGCGCTCCACCGCCGCCGCCAGGTGCACCACCGCGTTCGCCATCTCCGGCCGCGACGCGTGCCCCGCCGGACCGTGCGCCACCAGCCGCGTCCGCTGCGGCGATTTCTCCGTCGTCGCAATCGACACGTAGTGCGGCTTGCCGCTCCGCTCCACGATCGATCCGCCCTCCGCCATCGCGAACTCCGCGTCGATCTCCGGCCAATGCTCCTTCACCATGTAATCGATGCCGTACGTGCTCGTGCCCTCTTCCCCCGCCTCGGCGAGGAAGATCACGTCGCGATCCAGCTTCACGTTCATCCGCTTCAGCAACAGCAGCGTCATCATGCCCGCGACCACGTGCGGCTTATCATCGCGCGACCCGCGTGCGTAGATCACACCGTTCTTATTGATCGCCGCGAACGGATCGAAGCTCCACTTCTCGCGCTGCACGCCGACCACGTCCGTGTGCCCCATCAACAGCAGCGGCCGTTTCGCCCCGCTGCCCTTGATCCGCGCCACCAGATTCGCCCGCGCCGGATCTAGCGCGAACAGCTTGCACGGGATCCCCTCGCGCTCCAGCACCGCCTGGATCGCCTTCGCCGCCGCCGTCTCATTGCCCGGCGGATTGCTCGTGTCGATCTTCAACAGCGCCGTGAAGTTCGCCAGCACCTCCGGCTCGAGCTTATGCCAGTCCACCGCATATCGCTCCTGCGCCGCCGCAGCGGCCGCCAGCAACACCCAACACGCGATCACTCTCATAAGGGAATATTCCCATGCTTCTTGCGCGGCATCGTGTCGACTTTGTTCTCCAGCATCCGAAGCGCGCGGATCACCCGCGGCCGCGTTTCCCGCGGCTCGATCACGTCATCCACGTAGCCGCGCTCCGCCGCCACGAACGGGTTCGCGAACCGCTCGCGAAACTCCTCCGTCTTCTGTTTCCGCACTGCCGCCTGATCGTCCGCCGCCGCCAGTTCGCGCCGGTACACGATGTTCACCGCGCCCTCCGGCCCCATAACCGCGATCTCCGCCGTCGGCCACGCCAGGTTCACGTCCGTGCGAATGTGCTTCGACCCCATCACGCAATACGCCCCGCCGTACGCCTTCCGCGTGATCACCGTGATCTTCGGCACCGTTGCCTCCGCATACGCGTAAAGCAGCTTCGCCCCATGCCGGATGATGCCGCCGAACTCCTGTGCCGTCCCCGGAAGAAATCCCGGCACGTCTTCGAACGTCAGAATCGGAATGTTGAACGCATCGCAAAACCGCACGAACCGCGCGCCCTTCGTCGACGAGTTGATATCCAGGCACCCCGCGAGAAACGCCGGCTGATTCCCCACGATCCCCACCGACCGCCCGTCGATGTGCGCGAACCCCACCACCAGATTCTTCGCAAAGTGCTCGTGCACCTCGAAGAATTCGCCGTCATCCACCACGCGATGAATCACGTCCTTGATGTCGTACGGCATGTTCGATTCTGCGGGCACGATCGAATCAAGCGCCGCATCCATCCGGTCCGCCGGATCGTTGGTCGCCCGACGCGGTGCGTCCTCGCGATTATTCTGCGGCAGGTACGTCATCAGCTCGCGAATCATCCGGCAGCACTCCGCATCGTCCGCCGCGATGAAGTGCCCGACTCCGCTCACCGAGTTGTGCGTCATCGACCCGCCCAGCGTCTCCTTCGTCACGTCCTCGTGCGTCACCGTCTTGATCACGTCCGGCCCCGTGACGAACATGTAGCTCGTGTGATCCACCATGAACACGAAGTCCGTGATGGCCGGCGAGTAAACCGCACCGCCCGCGCACGGCCCCATGATCGCCGAGATCTGCGGCACCACTCCACTCGCCAGCGTATTGCGCAAGAAAATATCCGCGTACCCCGCCAGCGAAACGACGCCCTCCTGAATCCGCGCGCCGCCCGAATCATTGAGCCCGATCACCGGAGCCCCCGTCTTCATCGCGAGGTCCATGATCTTGCAGATCTTCAGCGCGTTCGTTTCCGAGAGCGATCCGCCGAACACCGTGAAGTCCTGCGCGAACACGTACGCGAGGCGCCCTTCGATCCGCCCGTACCCCGTGACGAACCCGTCGCCCGGCACCACCTGCTCTTCCATTCCGAAGTCGCGGCACCGGTGCGTGACCAGCTTATCGAGCTCCTCGAACGACCCCTCGTCGAGCAGCAAATCGATCCGCTCCCGCGCGCTCAGCTTGCCTTCTTTGTGCTGCCGCGCCTTCCGCTCCGGCCCGCCGCCCTGCTCCGCGGCCTCGTGCCGCCGTCGTAATTCATCAAGCCGATTCATCGTGCTCCATTGTACTGGCCCCTCACCTCACCAACTCAAACCGCCCATCACTCTGCAAATAATATTTCCGCCCGCGCCATAGAATCGTATTCCCGAAAAATCCGCCGACCCACATCGCGAAGCTCAGCACATCCTGCACGGGCACCAGAAAAAACAATCGCGCCGTCAACCCGTCGCGCAGCACATGCCCCGCCGTCGCCCATCCCGCCGCCGCGCGCAACAGGACGACCCCCGCGACCACCGCCCACCATTCCGGACGCACCGCCCACAACATCAACGCGAGCGGCAGAGGATTGGTGAACAACTGCCCCACATACCCCGCCGGACGCGACCGCCGCGTACTCCGATTCCACCGCAGCCTGTGCCGCAAATTCGCCGCCAGCGACTGCGCCCCGATCCGATGCTCGATCACGTACGACGACAGGATCACGCCATCGCCGCGCTCCGCCGCGAGCTTCCCCATTACGAAATCCTCCGCCAGAAAATCCTTCACCGCGTCGAACCCGCCGATTCCCGCGAGCGTCGCCCGCCGCGCCGCGATCGTCGGCCCGAGCGCGAACTTCATCCCGTCCAGCATCCGCGCCACCAACACGCCGCCGATGAATTCCGTGTTCAGCCCGAGCGCCTCCAGCGTGTTCCAGAAACTCCGCCCCGGCACCGCGCGATACGGACACGTCGCCAGGCCGAGCCGCTCATCCTGAAACTCCGCCGCGATCGTCGCCAGCATCGTCGGCGTCACGCGAATATCGCTGTCCGCCATCACCAGCAAATCGTGCCGCGCCGCCACGAGCATCAAGTCCAGGCTGTACACCTTCGCGTTCGCATACGGCGGCTCGCCCGTCACGATCATCCGTGAAGGCACCGCCGGATATTGCGCCCGCAGCCGCTCCGCCACCGCGATCGCCGGATCGTCCGCATTCCGCACCGCGAACAGAATCTCGAACTGCCAGTACTTCTGCTCGAAGAAACTTCGCAGATTCTGCTCGAGCCCGTCATCCACGCCCGCCAGCGGTTTGAGCACGCTGATCGGCATTCCCGCACGCAATTCCGGCGGACACACCGCACGATATCGAATCGCCGCGATGATGGTAAGCACGCAGTAGACTGCCGAGCCCGTGACCAGGGCTAGCAGAAGCCAGGCAAGCACTTCTACACTGTAACAAGCCCATGAAGCACATCATCGTCGGCACCGCAGGACACATCGATCACGGCAAAACCGCGCTCGTCAAAGCCCTCACCGGCATCGACGCCGACCGTCTCGAAGAAGAAAAACGCCGCGGTATCACCATCGATCTCGGCTTCGCTCACCTCAACCTCACTCCCGCTCTCCGCCTCGGCTTCGTCGACGTCCCCGGCCACGAACGTTTCGTAAAGAACATGCTGGCCGGGGTGGGCGGCATCGACCTCGTCCTCTTCGTCGTCGCCGCCGACGAATCCATCAAGCCGCAAACCCGCGAGCACTTCGATATTTGCCGCCTCCTCGACATTCCGCGCGGCATCATCGCCCTCACGAAATCCGACCTCGTCGATCCCGATATCCTCGGCCTCGTCCGCATGGAAGTCGAAGAGCTCGTCGCCGGCTCGTTCCTCGAATCCGCGCCCATCGTCCCCGTCAGTTCCGTCACCGGCGCCGGCCTCGACGATCTCCGTCGTGAACTCGCCCGAGTCGCTTCCACCGTCCCCGAGAAAAACGCCGCCGGGCACTTCCGTCTCCCCATCGACCGCGTCTTCACCGTCAAAGGCTTCGGCACCGTCGCCACCGGCACCCTCATCTCTGGCACCGTCGCGAAGGACGACGAAGTCGAGCTCTACCCCGCCTCCCGTCGCCTCCGCGTGCGCGGCGTGCAAGTCCACGGCAGCAAATCCGACCGCGCCCTCGCCGGCCAGCGCACCGCCGTCAACCTCGCCGACATCGAGCCTGCCGACCTCCACCGCGGCGACGTTCTCAGCGTGCCCGACCGCTTTCACGCCGTCACGCAGCTTGATTGCCGCCTCACGCTGCTGCCCTCCGCCAAACCCCTCAAGCACCGCGCGCCCGTTCACTTTCACTCCGGCACCGCCGAGATCGAGGCCGAGGTTCGCCTGCTCCAATCCACCGCCGCCATGCGTCCCGGCACGACTACCTACGCGCGCCTCATCCTCCGCGAACCCGCCCTGCTCCTGCCCGGCGATCGCTTCATCATCCGCATGTTCTCGCCCGTCGTCACGATCGGCGGAGGCGCCGTCGTCGACATCGGCGCACGCCGCTATCGCAAGTCGGACGACCTCGCCGCGCGGCTCGACACGCTCGCCGGCGCCGACAATTCCGCGCGCGTCTCCCTGCTCGTCCGCGAGTCTCCCTTCGGCATGTCTCTCGACGATCTGATCGCGCGCACCGGACTCACCGAGTCCGCCATCGTCGCCGCCGCGGCCGGCGCGCCCATTGTCGCCATCCCTCAGCCGCGCCCCTGGTACGTCGACCGAGCGTGGATGCAGTCCGCTCGCGATCGCATCGTCAAAACCGTCCGCGAGTTCCACCAGAAGAATCCCCTGCTGCCCGGCATTGCCCGCCAGGACCTCCGCGCCGGAGCTCCGCCCTTCCTACTCGATGCGCTGATCGCCGATGCGAAGGAGATCGTCGCCGACGCCGACCTGGTCCGCTCCCGCGCGCACAAACTCGTTCTCAAGGAAGACGAAACGCAGGCTCGCGCCAAAATCGAAACCGCCTTCGAGTCCGCCGGACTCGCCGTCCCCGCCGTCGCCGAGGTCCTCGCGAATTCCGGAGTCGAGCCCGCCCGCGCCCGCTCGCTCCTCCAGATCCTCCTCCGCGAAAAACGCCTCGTCCGCGTCAGCGAAGACCTCGTCTTTCACGCGACTGCGATCGATCAACTGCGCGCGACGCTCGCCGTCCACAAGGGCGAGCGCTTCGCCGTGCCCGCATTCAAGGAGTGGACCAACATCTCCCGCAAGTACGCCATCCCCTTGCTGGAATTTCTCGATCGCGAACGGCTCACCCGACGCGACGGCGATCAGCGCGTAATTCTTTAACGCCCGCGAGCCAGAACACGATCGCGCCGCTCGCGAATAATTCGAACCGGTGCCGCGCCCACCAGAGTCGGTTCACGCGGTAGCTCATATGGCTGTTGCCCACCCGCATGGTCTCCACGTTCCAGCACCAGAGTTCTCCCACCATCAGGACTCCCACCGCCAACGCGAGTGACACGAACAGACCCATCGCCGCCCCCGGAATCCAGCCATTCTCAGCCTCCGGATACCGCCGCCAGATCACCCGGGCAACTGCGAAAGCGCCGAAACAGTAGAGCAGCGCCACCGGCAGGGTCTGTTTTTCCGCTTGAAAACGGCTCAGTCGGGACCGTATTCGCTGAGGATCCTCAATCGTTCCGACGCCAATCGCATCGATCACGGTAGCGTCCACGCCGCTCATCCGGAGAACGCCTGGCGCAAGGGTCCTTCCCAGCGAGCCTTGATCGCTCGGGCCTTGCCCTCATTCTTCAACTTCGGCGCCTACGTGCTCGCGGAGTCCTTCGCCGTACCACATACCGGCCTCGCCGGAGATCACGTAAACGGCGCTTTCGTGGTGTTCGTGAAGGTGGGGCTTGGCGCGGGCGCGGGGCGGGATGGTGACGAGGTGCATGCAGAGCCCGTGCGATCCAGCGGTTTGCGCGGACACACCTTCAAAATATTCGAGAGCTTGTTTGCCGCGATGGGCGACGGCTGGGGTAACGACGACGCAGGTCGAACACATAACAGTCAGGGGCGGGACCCGCACGGAGGCGGGCCCACGCACTGCCTGGAGATTACTATAGTTCGGGATGCAGATGCAGGGTTTTATCCCTCACAACGTAGATGCGCTCAGCGTACGGCGTGTGGCCGGCTTCCCTGATTTCGATGTTGTAGCTGCCCGGCCGCAGGTGCATCGTCTTGTTGTCGTGAGTGGTGCCGGCGTAGGCGCCGTTGATGAATACCTGCGCGTCCTTCACCTTGGTATCGAGCTTCACTTCCCCGGAGTTGGGGTAGGCGCCCATTCCGTAGTACGGTCCCCAATAGGGCCCCCAGTACGGGCGGTAGAAGCCACCATAGTAGGGCCGGCCTACGGAGACGAAACCGCGTACCGCTGCCGGAGCGCTAATCGGCGCCAAGGTCATCAGGGCAGCGGCCAGAGTCAGCAATCCTTTTTTCATATCGACCTCCGCCTGTAATCCAAGCAATCCTCTTGCCAGAGCGGAAGTGCTTTGGACGCAATGGGTTCACGTGCGGCAGGTGGCTGAAGATCACCAGCCTGGCCGATATCGGCCACCGGGCGTGTGAACTACTGCACGTAGCCGAGTCCGCGAAGGTGTTTCAACTCCTCGCGGTCGGTCTGGGGAACGGCGCGGTGGGTGACGGGGAGCGTTTTCAGCCACTGTGCGTAGGCTTCGTCCATTGTCTTCGACTCGGGATCGAGGGGAGAATACATGTTGTGATTTTCGTTCGGATCTTTGCCGAGGTCGTAGAGTTCGCGTTTGCCGGCGGCGGAGACGATCAGCTTCAGGGAGCCCCAACGGAAGGCGCGGCCGCTAACCGACTCGGCAATCAACTGGCGATTCTCGATCGCGTCGAGGTTGCGCAGGCTGTGCCCTTGCACGTGGCCTGGAATCGGATAGCCGAGCGTGGCGAGAATGGTCGGCATCAGATCGACCTGCGACGCGGGGGTCTGGACGACCGAGGCGGTAGTCTGGCCGGGGTACTTGATGAGCAGCGGCACGCCGACTTCGTTCTGGTGAATGGAGTTGCCGTGGAACCAGACGCCGTGCTCGCCGAAGCTTTCCCCATGATCGCTGGTGATGATGATCATGGAACGGTCGTACAGTTCCATGCTCTTGAGCTTTTTGATGAGCCGGCTAAGCGCGAAGTCCGCATAAGCGATTCCGCCATCGTACTGGGCGATCAGGCTTGCGCGGTCCTCTTCGCTGATGTCATTAGCCTTGTAGAGGCGCGTGACCATCTCCCGGTGACGGGCGTACGAGAGGGCCGGCGCGCCGTTGGTAAACATCTGGTCGTACGGCGCCTCGGGGAGGTACGGCACGTGGGCGTCCATGTAGTTCACGTAGAGGAAGAACGAGCGATTGCGGGCGTCGGGCTGGGAGATCATGCTGATGGCTTGATCGTTCACTTCCTCGGCGTTGCGATACAGGCGTTCGAATTCGGGGGTCCGCAGCGTCCACCCCAACAGGGAGCGTAGGCCGAGCCGCAACTCGAAGCGGCGGCTGGCCTGAATCACTTCGACCTGCCGTTGGACGGAGAAGCGGTCAAAGCCGCGACCGAGGCCCCACTGACGGCTAAGATAGACGCTGTTGGAGCAGGCCGCCAGGCTGGCATAGCCATTCGCGGACAGGATTCCGGCGAGTGTGGGCAGCCTACCGTCGAGGGGAGCCGGTCCCCCGGGATAGGGGTAGACTCTCGCGCCGTGCCAACTGGGGTAGACTCCGGTGAACATGGTTGCGTGCGTGGACAGCGTGAGATCTCCGGCGGCCATGACGTTGGTGTACGTGGTAGCGCCAGCGGCGAATTCCGAGAGGTGGGGCGTGGTGCGCCGAGAGTAGCCGCTGAGCGACAGGTGGTCCGCCCTGGTGGTGTCCAGAACGATCATGATGACCGGCGCTCGGCCCGGGTTCGAGGTGGAGGGACGGGTATATGGTGCGACCGCCTTGTTAGTGCCGCTGCGGAAGCCACAGGCCAGGACGATGAGGGCCATGATGCCGACCCCACTGAGGAAATGCGATCCGGCAGTCCAGCGGGGCGCTTTTCTCAAGAGCCAGTTGCCGCCGAAAAGAAGGCCCGTGACCAGAACCACGACCTCGACTTTGGTGGGAACCGCGGTGTCGGCCAGTGCCTCCGTGCCGAACCAGGTAGGGCCGATGAGCAGAAATGCAAGAAGAAAGGGATTGAAATCAACAAAGTCGAGGATGCGTGAGTCGGGGTGTCGCAGAACCCAGAGGATCCCCACACTCATTACGAAAGCGAGCGCGAGCGTGAACATTGCGAACGCTCCGGCCGGCAGCGCGAGACAGAGATTGACCTGGATTGCGACGAGGAGGCTGAAGGTACCGGGCAGGCGGCCGCAATGGAGGTCTCGCCTGCCGGACCGAGGGCCTCGCACGTTCCAGTTCCTGACCAGCGTTCCGGCTGCGGCGCCGGAAAGGGCTCCGAGGAACCAGTACGCGTCGAAGAGCAGGCCGCTCAAACGCCAATGAGCGCCATTGAATACACCCTGGGGGGATTGAAATAAGGGAAGTGCAGATAGAAGTGCGTATTCGATTACGGCGTAAGACCACCACATTGCGAGGCCCCAGCCGAGGCCGGCAAGAATGGAGCGGGGCAGCGCGATACTGGGGTTTGCCTCGGAAAAAATCGCTTGGCTTTGAGCCGCCATCAAAGGGTCTCCATGGGTCAATTTTATACAATTTGGCCGCTAAATCGTAGGTTCTAATACATTACAGTTGGTTAATTAGCTTGAATTTAACGTTGAATTACGGTCGGTGGGTTTCCAGGACGAATTGAGGGAAATGGCCGGATGTTTAGTATCATTAACTTGTAATGTCCCAGCGGGAAACAATCGTGGCCCCGCCGGTTGGGTTTTCGCCCGATATTCTCCAAAAGCTCGCGGAACTGGAGACGGCCGTCGGTGCGGCGATTCGCGGCAAGCCTGAAGTGGTGCGGCTGTCCCTCGTCAGCCTGCTCGCGCGCGGGCACCTGTTGATCGAGGACGTCCCCGGAGTGGGAAAGACGACGCTTGCGCAGGCGCTGGCGCGGTCGGCATCCTGCCGGTTCCACCGGCTGCAGTTCACGAGCGACATGCTGCCGAGCGACGTTCTCGGCGTGACGATCTACAACGCGCACTCGGAGGCATTCGAATTCAAGCCGGGACCGATCTTCAGCAACTTCCTGCTGGCAGATGAAATCAATCGGACGACGCCGAAGACGCAATCGGCGCTGCTGGAGGCGATGAACGAAAGCCAGGTGACGATCGACGGAAAGTCGCATTCGCTGCCGCGGCCGTTCATGGTGATCGCGACACAGAATCCGGTGGAGCATCACGGAACGTATCCGCTGCCGGAGTCGCAGCTCGATCGCTTTTTGATGCGGCTGCGGATCGGCTATCCGGACGCGGCGAGCGAACGTCAGATTCTGCGGAATTCGGAGCGCGATAATTCGCAGCCGGTGAAGACCGGGCTATCGGCGGACGACGTGATCCAACTGCAGGACGCGGTCGGGCGGGTGACGGTCGAGGAAACGCTGGTGGATTACATGCTCGCGATTGTCGAGCGCACGCGCACGCACGAATCGCTGGCGCTGGGCGTGAGTCCGCGCGGCAGCCAGGCGTTGTTCCGCGCGGTGCAGGCGCTGGCTTTGATGGAAGGCCGCGACTACGCGATTCCGGACGATGTGAAGCGCCTGGCGGCGCCGCTCTTTGCGCACCGGGTGGTCGTCAACACGCGCAGCACCCTGGTGCAGCGGCGGGGCGAAGCCGGCGAGCGCATCATCGAAGAAATACTCAGCCAGGTGGAAGTTCCCCTGTAGAAATCGCTCCTTATTATGAGAACAGCAATCATCGGGCTGCCCATGACGGGCAAGACCTCGCTTTTTACGATTTTGACCGGCGTACATCAGGAAACGCGCATCGGGTCCACCGCCGTTCGGCAAGGAGTGGCGAAGGTGCCGGACGCCCGGCTGGAAGCTCTCGGCAAACTTTTCGAACCGCCGAAGGTGACGCACGCGACGGTGGAATACGTCGACATGCCGTCGATTTCGAAGGAGACGCTGCGCGATGCGGGCGCGATGGCGAGCCTGCGCAACGTGGATGCGTTCGTGCATGTGCTGCGGCTATTCGCGTCGGACACGATTCCGCATGAGAAGGGGTCCGTGGACCCGATCCGCGACATGGAAGATCTGGAGATGGAACTCATCCTCAGCGATTTCGCGGTGGTGGAGAAACGGCTGGAGCGGCTGGAAAAGGATCGCAAGAAGATCAAGAATCCGGAGCTCGATCGCGAGTACGAATTGCTGATGAAGTGCAAGGCGCTGATTGAGGCGAATCAGCCGCTGCGGCAACTCGAGCTGGATGTGGAGGACGAGAAGCGGATTCGCGGATTTCAGTTCCTGTCGCAGAAGCCGATGTTGTACGTGCTGAATCTCGGTGAAGAGGATGCGTCTCGGCTGCGGGAACGGGAAGAGGAGTATCGCAACGGTCCGCTGGCGGGGCGCGCGCGGACGGCGGTGAGCGCGGTGTGCGGGCAGGTCGAGGCGGAGCTCGCGGAGTTGCCGCGCGAAGAGCAGACCGAGTATTTGAAGAGCTACGGGCTGACGGACTCGGGGCTCGAGCGGCTGATTTCGGCGACGTACTCGCTGCTCGGACTGATGAGCTTTTTGACGGCGGGCGAGGACGAGTGCCGCGCGTGGACGATCCCGATGAATAGTACGGCGGTGAAGGCGGCGGGGGCGATCCATTCGGATTTCGAGAAGAAGTTCATTCGCGCGGAAGTGGTGAACTGGAAGACGCTGATCGATCTCGGCGGATACTCGGGGGCGCGTGACAAGGGACAGTTGCGGCTGGAAGGGAAGGAGTACATCGTGAAGGACGGCGATGTACTGGTGATCAGACACTCGTAGGGGAGAAATGATGCAGGGGCAGAGCGCGTTCCGCACAATCGTATTCGCCGGGCTGATTTGCGGCGTGTTGGATGCGCTTAGCGCTGTCGTCGTCTCCGGATACTTTGGCGCGGGTCCGATGCGAGTGTTTCAGGGGATCGCCAGCGGACTGCTTGGCCGCAGCGCATTCCAGGGAGGCGCGAGCACGGCCTTGTTGGGGCTGATCTTGCATTTTGTCGTCGCTACGGGAGCGGCCGCCGTTTACTACTTCGCGAGCCGGCAATTTCCGATTCTGATCGACCAGGCACTTGCCTGCGGCATCGCATTCGGCGTCGCGGTGCACCTGTTCATGACATTCGTCGTGATACCAATGTCGGCAATCGGGCGCAGGCCGTTCGTGCTGCAAAGCTTCGTGGCTTTTCTGGTGGTAAGTATGGTCGTGATCGGGCCGTCGATCGCCTTTTCCATCCGACGTTTGTCGAAGACCCCGAGGGCGGCACATCAGAGCGCGAATCAATCGCCGAAACAACGGTGAGTGCGGACGGTAGCTGAAGCCGCCGATTGAAGGCGGGCTCTTCGTAAGGCAGCGCCGCGCTGCCCACCGAATCAGACTACCGAAAGACAGCGGGGCATCCGATGCCGACGGGAGTTTGATTCGGTGAGCGGGCAGACGCGGCAGCCCGCTAGCTGGTTTTCCTTCTTCCGATCAAAGACAGACCGGAAAGAGCTATGCCGACTAGCGAGAGCGTGATTGGTTCAGGCACGATCGCGGGACTGAGGGTGAAGGTCGCCGCGAATGTCTGAGTGACGGAACCATTAGCAGCGAGCGCTGCCAGGACGGTTTGGAATGGCACGTTGAACGACGAAGTGAAATTGCCGCGCCAGTTTTCAAGGCCGTCGCTGGTCACTCCCTGAAATACGAAAGTTCCCGTGGCCTGCGGCCCATCGGGAGGTCCAGGCGGATTATTGACGAAGTTGAACGGCGAAGGTGCCCCCGGTGCGCTGGGGGTGCACGACTGTCCGACGGCGGGCGGCAGAGTGGCGCAAGCCGCGTTCGAAAAGATCCCGTTGAAAATGAAGTTGATGTTCAACGCCGGAAATCCGGCGGCGATCGCGGCCGGCGAGTCGAAAGAAATAAACGGGAGCGGACCGAAGGTCGAACCCACCGGAGCCGTAGTCCTGTTTAGATCACGAATCGTTACGGTCGAGCCCGCGATACCCGGAAGGGAAAAGGATCCCGTGGTGCCCGGACCAATCGTAGCTTTGTCCGGCGGAAACGGTGGGTCGTTCAGAACCCACGTAATGGTGTTGGTTGTAACCGTGATTGTTCCCGCAATGTTGAACGATCCGGTAATTGGACCTGCATGAGTGGCGGCGGCTAAGAGTAAACACGTCGGTATCAAGCGACTAATCATCTGCTCCTCCGGAGATAAGTTCACCGCTTCCTCCGCGGCTCGACTTATTCTGCGGTGCCTTTAGTTTGGAATCGGTCTAAAATTAGACCTTCGCCGTATGTTCGCAAGCGATCTTACCCCAGGCCCGCGGGCGTCGTGAAGAGCCGAACGAAATCGACGGTATAACTGTCCGCGGCGGTCGATTCGGGCGATTACATTCTTATGACTTCTTCATAAGCCGGCGGGAGTACTTGTAAAAGCTTGGGCGGGAGGGAGTGTTAGACGATGCGTGCTGCGACTAAGCCGAGAATCGCTAGGACAGCACATAAGAGTGCGAACCAATCGCCGAAACGGGTATAAATAGTACGGGTGGACTCGTAGTTATAGCCCGTATAGGAGGCGGCCTCCTCGTAGGGCTGCAGCGTGCCGCGGAGGCGACCGGCGGAATCGATGGTCGCCGTGATGCCGTCGTTGGTGGAGCGGAGAATCCAGCGGCGATTTTCGGCGGCCCGCATGCGGACCATGCTGAGGTGCTGCCAGCGGGCGGCGCTCTTGCCGAACCATCCATCGTTCGAAATATTGAAGAGCACCTCGGCGCCGCCGTTGGCGAATTTTCGGACGAAGTTCGGGAAGACACTTTCGTAACAGATGAAGGTGCCGAGTTTGTGGCCGCCGGCCTGTGAGACGACGACGTGCGTGCCTGCGGCGAAATCGCCGACCTCGGTGGAGATCTTGTTGGCGAAGCCGAAAGGCCACGGGACGAACTCGCCGAAGGGGACAAGATTCACCTTGTCGTAACGGCTGAGCAGCGCGCCTTCCGGGGAGATGAGTACGGCGGAATTGAGCGGCGCTCCGCCGGGTGTGTGGGCGACGATGCCGGCGAGCACGTAGGCGCGGGCGGTGCGCGCGAGGTTGTTGAGATAGCCGCGGAAGATGGGGTCCTCCGCGTAGTAGAAGGGCGCGGGTACCTCGGGCCAGACGATGATCGAGGGCGGCTGCGATTCGGCGAGCGCGCCTTGCAGCGAGAGCATGACGAGACGCTGCTTCTCCTTGGAGAGACTCTCTTCGGTCCACTGCTCGGTCTCGGAGATGTTGGGCTGGAGGAGCAGGGCGGCGGCGCGGCCACGCTCGGCGGGCGGCATTTCGGGGAGCAGCGGGAGGAGCAGGATCGGGGCGAGCCAGAGGAGCTCACGGCGCGGGCGGCGGAGAATCGCGATGGCGAGCGCGGCGGACATCATCGCGAAGACGAACGAGATTCCGTAGACGCCGGTGAACGGAGCGAGGCGCAGTGGGATTCCCATATCGATGCCGGCGTTGCCGAGCGCGAGCCATGCGAAGCCGAGCGAGCCGTGCGTGGCCTCGACCGCGACCCAGAGGGCGGCGACCGCAGGGACGGCCCACCAGCGCTGCATGAGAGGTCCGGCGAACGCGGAGAAGGCGCCGAGGTGGATGGCTTTGGCGACGCAGAAGAGCACAAAGACGGCCCATCCTGCGACGTCGCCGAGGCCGCCGTGGAAGGAGAGCACGAACTGAATCCAGTAGCAGACGCCGAACCAGTAGACGACGCCGGCGGTCCAGCCGAGGAGGAAGCGGCGGGGCCATCGCGGCTCGCGGGCGAGCGCGATCAGCAAGGGTGCGAGCGCGATGGGGGCGAGCCACACGAATGAGAATTTAGGGAACGTGAAGATCAGGAGCGCGGCCGAGAGCAGCGCGAGAATCCAGCTCAGCACAGTCCCCGCTGGGCTTCCTCGCTGACGAGGTCGGCCATGTAGGAGCTGCGTACGAGCGGTCCGCTGAAGACCGCCTGAAAGCCGAGCGAGAGGCCGTAATCGCGCCAGGCGTCGAACTGCTCGGGCGTGACGAATGCTTCGACGGGAAGATTGCGGCGCGTGGGCTGGAGGTACTGGCCGATGGTCGCGATCTGGGTGCCGGCGTCGCGGAGATCGCGGAGGAGCGCGTGGACTTCGTCGGAGGCTTCGCCGAGTCCGGCCATGAAGCCGGACTTCGTGAGCACGGAGGGGGAGTGGCGGCGCGCGAACGCGAGCACGTCGAGCGACTGCCGATAGATCGCCTGCGGACGGACGCGCGCGTAGAGGCGCGGCACGGTTTCCATGTTGTGGTTGAAGACGTGCGGTCCGGCATCGAGCACGCGGGCGACGGCATCGAGATCGCCGCAGAAATCGGGCGTGAGGACTTCAACGCGCGCATCGGGGAGCTCGGCGCGGACTTCGCGGACGGTTTCGGCGAAGTGATGCGAGCCGCCATCGGGCAGGTCGTCGCGATTCACGCTGGTGATGACGACGTAGCGCAGCTTCATCTCGCGGGCCATGCGGGCGACGTTGGCGGGCTCGGCGGCGTCGAGGCGGACATCGTGCTTGCGCGGGTTGAGTTTGCGCACGCTGCAGAAGCCGCAGCCGCGCGT
This sequence comes from Candidatus Solibacter sp., assembly GCA_025463045.1. Classification (GTDB taxonomy): domain Bacteria; phylum Acidobacteriota; class Terriglobia; order Bryobacterales; family Bryobacteraceae; genus Solibacter. The sequence continues at coordinate 9,173 of JAOAPT010000096.1, read as the reverse complement.
GCAGAGCTCGCCGAGAATCATGAACGTGGCAGCGCCGCGATGGAAGCACTCGTGAATGTTGGGGCAGCGCGCCTCTTCGCAGACGGTGTGGAGGTTGAGCTCGCGCAATCCGCGCTTCAGGTGGTTGAGCGACTGGAAATGCGTCTTGCTCCTGCGCGCCCACTCGGGCAGGCGGGGACGTTTGGGGGGCGGTGCTGAATCGCCGATCTGGACCAGGGAATCAATCACGCTTGTACCGCCACGGCTTGAACCCCGCATTCTCAAGATCGGTCTTGGCGCGGCCCATGGACGGGTTGTCGTTGTACGGGCCTGCCAGGACGCGAATCAGGTTGCTGGTCCCCGGGGTGAGGACGACATGAAATCCCTTGCCATGCAAGGTTTGAACGACCGCGTCGGTGACTTCGGCTTTGACGGCGACAACCTGCCAGTAATTTCCCGCGGGCAGGTCGGCGGCGGCGACTATGCCTGAATCCGTGGCTGGAGCTTCGGCCGGCTTACCGGCGGGCTTGTCGGTGACGGGAGACTGCGGGTCCTGCGCGGCCTTGGTCGTTGGCTGCGGCTGCGAATCGGCAGGCGGCTGCTCGCCCGTGGGTGTGGGAGTGGAGACGGGGACGGGCGTGGGCGTCGAGGGTTGCGGCCGCGCGTCGGCGGTGCTGGTGAGGGGCGCGGGAGAGGAGCCGCCCTCCGACGCCATCTTGGCGGAACGCGGCGCGTTCTGACCTACGACGTAGCCCATCGCGAAGGCGACTGCGAAGAGCAGCACCACGATGAAAAAACCGCTCAGGAGTTGCTTATTGCCTACTACCAGTTCAAATTCGCCGGTTTCGTTGTTTCTCATGATTTACGGGTGTCCAGCGGCTGCTCCCCCATTCCCGGTCCGATCGAGCGCGCGCCCTAAAGAAGCAATTATATCGACTGGCAAGGGGAAAACGATGGTGGTATTCTTCTCAGCGCCGATTTCCACCAACGTCTGAAGATAGCGTAACTGAATGGCGACCGGCTCCTGCTGAATTACTGCGGCGGCCATGGCCAGCTTTTCGGCGGCAGTGTACTCACCCTCGGCATGGATTATTTTGGCGCGGCGTTCGCGCTCGGCTTCGGCCTGGCGGGAGAGGGCGCGGATCATCTGCTCGGCGAGATCCACCTGTTTGACTTCGACCATGGTTACCTTCACGCCCCAGGGCGAGGTGTGCTGGTCGAGAATCGATTGCAGGCGGACGTTGAGTTTTTCGCGCTGACTGAGGAGTTCGTCGAGCTCGACTTCGCCGAGCACACTACGCAGCGTGGTCTGCGCGAGTTGCGACGTGGCGTAGACGAAGTTCGAGACCTCGACGACGGCGAGGCGCGGATCGATGACGCGCGAGTAGATGACGGCGTTCACTTTGACGGTGACGTTGTCGCGCGTGACGACGTCCTGCGCGGGGACTTCGAGCGTTTCGAGGCGGAGGGAGACGCGCACCATGCGGTCAAAAGGCGCGAAGACGAAGATCAGGCCGGGACCTTTGGGTTGGGGCAGCAGGCGGCCGAGACGGAAGATGACGCCGCGCTCGTACTCGCGCAGGACCTTGATGGAGTTCAACAGCCAGATGGCAACGATTACGACGAACAGCAGCACGATTGGACTCAGGTCGTTCATAGGAGGCTCCTGGTTTCCTTACTCGGGTTGTTTACTCGGGTTCCACCGTGAGTTTCAACCCATCGATCGCGGTGACCCGGACATGCGCGCCGGCATCCGCCGGGCGGACGGCGATTGCGTCCCAATATTCGCCGTGAACGAAGACCTTGCCCATTGGGGCGAGGTTCGTCATCGCGGTTCCGGTCAGCCCGATCATGCCCTCACTGCCGGTCTCGACTTTATTGCGGCGCGCGCGTGCGGCGATCGTGAGCAGGAAAATGGTGATCGCGGCCCAGGGCAGGGCGAGGCCGATCGCCGTACTCCAGTGAATGCGGAGTTCGGGCACCGGGCTATCGACCAGCATGACGGCGCCGAGCACCAGGGCGAGTGCGCCGCCCGCTCCGAGAATTCCGTGCGAGGTGAACTTCACCTCCAGCACGAAGAGCGCGAAAGCAAGAACCATGAGAGCTGCACCCAGCCAATTGAGCGGCAGAACCGAGAGCGCGGAGAGTCCGAGGAGTACGAGGATGCCTCCGAGCACGCCAGGCAAGATTAACCCGGGAGAAGAGAATTCCACGTAGAGGCCGAGGGCGCCAATGAAGAGCAGGATGAGCGCGATGTTTGGGTCGGCAATGGCGGAGATGATCTTCTGGCGCAGGGTTCGTTGATACTCGACGATTGCGGCGCCGGCGGTGTGAAGGGCGGCGGTGGAGCCGTCGAAGCGCGTGATGACGCGTCCCTCGAGCGAGGCGAGCAACTGGCGATCGCCGGGCGCGATCAGGTCGATGAGCTTCTGATCGAGCGCCTCGCGCTCGGTGAACGAGCGGCTTTCCCGGACGGCGGTTTCGGCGAGTGCGCTGTTGCGTCCGTGCTTTTCGGTGATGCTGCGGAGGTACGCGGCGGCGTCATTTTCGACCTTCTGCTTCATGGCGGGATCCATTTCGCCGGTGAGGAGGACGGGGTGCGCGGCGCCGGTGGCGGTAGCGGGCGACATGGCGGCGACGTCGCCGGCTTCGAGGAGAAAGAATCCGGCGGATGCGGCGCGCGCTCCGGCGGGCGCGACGTAGGTGACGACGGGGACGGGGGATGCGACGATCTTCTCGATCGAGGCGCGCATTGCTTCCATCAGTCCGCCGGGTGTATTCAGGCGAATAACGACAAGGGCGGCGTTTTCGTTCTTGGCTTGCGACAGTGCGCCGCTGATGATTTCCGTGGTGATGGGATGGACCATCCCATCGACATCCACCGCGATGACTCTCGGCGATGCCGCAACGGCCCGGGTCGCTAGCGCAAGCGCCAGCGTAAAAACCGCGCGTACTCGCAATCTTTTTTCACTATACACCTTGTTCTCCCCAACAAAACGATCGTGCATTTCATCCCTCTGGTGCGGTAAGGGGGCCATGAAGAACACGCTTAATCCGAGCCGCGACGGTTACGGAGCGGTGGTCGCGCGACCACCGCTCCCTAACGGTCGCGGCTCCGATTGGGGCTCAGCTTTTGACCGCCTTGGGTGGGGTACAGATCCGCGCCGCGCGACCGCTTCGTAACCGTTCAAGAGCGGCGCAGTGTATCTAAAGAAGCACGTTTTGGTAAGCGTCAGCGTGGCGTTCGGCGATGTTAGTTGAGTGACGCTGGTGATTCAAACGATAGAAACTTTTGATGCGATTGTGACGTAGTCCCGGTGTAAAATAGAGTGAAATTCGCATTCCCAGAAAGTAAAGAAATATTATGGCAAATAAGCGTGTCTCCGAGAAGAAAGTCGTTATGTCCACGGGTGCGGCCGCAGTACCGGCCCGCCGCAAATCGGTTCGTACGGCTCGTCCCGCGTCCGCTGTAGAAGTGTCCAGCACTCCCGAAGTCGTGTCCGTCGCAGAGTCCGTGCAGACCGTGGGAATCACCACGGACGCAGTAGCGCAACTCGCCTATTCGTATTGGGTGGCGCGCGGCTATCAGGGCGGCTCCCCCGAAGAAGATTGGCTGCACGCCGAACAGGAATTGCGCGCCGCTACCGCCTCGAAGTAATTCCGCTTACTTATACTTTCGCAGGACGGCGAGCAACCGGCCCTGAATCTGTACATCCCTGGCAGGAACCAAGATCGGTTTGAGCGCTGCATTGGCCGGCTGTAGCCGGACCGTGTCCGCGGACTCGCGATAAAAACGTTTGAGAGTGGTATCGGTGCCGGCCACCAGCGCCACCACGATATCGCCGTCGCGCGCCTGCGTGACGCGCTCGAGCAGAATCACGTCGCCATCGCAGATGTGATCGTCGATCATGGAATTGCCGCGCACTTCGAGTGCGAAGGTGTTGCCGTCGCCTGCGAAATCGGCGAAGTTCAACATCTCGCGCTGCTCGACGGCCTCGACCGGCATGCCGGCGGCGATGCGCCCGAGCATCGGAATCTCCGCCATCGCGGGACGGACGCGCCGCTGCTCCTGCACGTATTTCGGTGTGAGCTCGAGCGAGCGGCTCTGGTTGAAGCCGCGCTTGAGGTAGCTCTTGGCTTCGAGCACCGAGATGTGTTTGTGCACCGTGGCGAGCGATGCGAGTTCCAAGCCGCGCGCGATTTCCTCGTAGCTTGGGCAGTAACCGTTGTCGTCGACGAAGTTGCCGATGAAATCCAGCACCTGCTTTTGCCGTTTCGTCAGTGCCATGCAAACCTCTGCCCCCTATTCTGGGCGAACAAAAAGGGAAAATCAAGCGAAATCAGCAACTACGGAACGAACGGGCCGCAGATCTCGTATACTCGGCGGACTGCATGCTTGAAGTAAAAGGGCTCCATAAGCGATACGGCGACCTGGTCGCGGTGGAAGAAGTCTCGTTTACGGCGCGACCCGGTGAGATGGTCGGATTGCTCGGGCCGAACGGCGCGGGCAAGACGACGAGCGTTTCGATGATTGCCGGATTGCTGAAGCCGGACCGCGGCGAAGTGCTGATCGAAGGCGGCTTGGTGCGCTCGGAAACCGACGACGTGAAGCGGCGGATCGGGCTGGTGCCGCAGGATATCGCGCTGCACGACGAGCTTTCGGCGCGCGAGAATCTGGCGCTCTTCGGCGCGCTCTACAGCTTGCGCGGCAAACCACTGGCCGCTGCGATGGACGCTGCGTTCGACGTCGCGGGATTGACGGACCGCGCGCAGGACAAGGTCGCGACCTTCAGCGGCGGGATGAAGCGGCGGCTGAACCTGGCGGCGGCACTGCTGCATGCTCCGGCAATTCTGCTGCTGGACGAGCCGACGGTGGGGGTGGATCCGCAGAGCCGCAATCAGATTTTCTCCAACCTCGAAGAACTCAAGCGACAAGGCAAGACGCTGGTTTATACGACGCATTATATGGAAGAGGCGGAGCGTCTCTGCGATCGGATCATCATAATCGACCACGGCAAGGTGATCGCGAATGACAGCCTGGCGGCGGTGCGGCGAATGGTGCCGAGCGTCAATATCCTGGAGATCGGCGTGGAGAATCCGGGGCGCGACGGATGGATGGGCGGCCTGCGCACGGTTGCCGGCGTGGTCGCGGTGGAGTGGGACGGTGCGGCGCTCAGCGTCACAGTGAAGCATCTGCTGGAGGATTCGCCTGCTGTGCTGATGTGGCTGCACGCGCACGATTATCGCTGCACACATATCGCGAGCCAGCGCGCGGATCTGGAGACGGTGTTCCTGACATTGACGGGAAGGAGCGTACGCAACGCATGAGCTACACCGCATTTCAGGCACTGGTGAAACGCGACCTGCGGCTGTTCTTTCAGGACCGGCGCGCGGTCACGATGAGTTTTGTGGCGCCGATCGTGATCGGGAGCTTCTTCGGTTATCTGTTCGGTGGGGTAAACAACGATCGCGAGATGTCGAAGATCAAGGTGGCGTCCGTGGACCAGGATGGCAGCGCGATTTCGAAACGCGTGGTGGCGTCGCTCACGACGGACAAGACGCTCGATGTGAGTGCGCGCGGTCTGGATGAGGCGCGCGAGTTGGTGCGCGGCGGCAAGATCACGGTGGCGGCGGTCATTCCCAAGGGCTTTGGCGATGAAGCGGCGCGCGCTTTGTTTCGCGGCACGAACAAGCCACAAATCGAGTTGCTGTACGATCCTTCGCACGGACCCGAATTGCAGATGGTGCGCGGGATGCTGATGCAGCACGTGATGGAAGCGGTGAGCGGCGAGGCTTTCAGCGGGACGGGGGCGCGCAGGTACCTCGACGAATCGCGTAAGGAAGTGGCGCGGGCGACCGGGATGAGCGAGAGCGATCGAAAATCGCTGAGCAAAATGTTGGACAGCATCGGGGATTGGAATCAGCGGCCGACGGCGGCTACCGCGGGCGCGTCCACGGGCGCGACTGCCGGGGTCTTCAGCATGCCGTATGAAGTGAAAGAAGAAGCGGTGACGGCGCGCAAGGGCGTGGCTTACAACAGCATGGCGCACTCGTTTGCGGGAATGTGCGTGCAGTTCATTCTGTTCATGGGGATCGATGCGGGAATGGTGGTTTTGCAGCAGCGGCGCACGGGCTTATGGAAGCGGCTGCAGGCGTCGCCGACTTCGCGATGGACGATGGTCGGCAGCCGGGCGGCGAGTGCGGCGATTGTCGCGATGATCATCATGCTGGTGGTCTTCGGGTTCGCGCGCGTGGTGTTCGGGGTGAAGATCGAAGGCAGTTACGCAGGCTTTCTCGGCGTGTGCCTGGCGTTCGCGCTGATGACGGCGACGTTCGGACTGCTGGTGTCGGTGCTCGGAAAAACTCCGGAGGCGACGCGCGGGATCGCGATCCTGGTGACGCTGATTTTGGTGATGCTCGGAGGAAGTTGGGTGCCGGCCTTCCTGTTTCCGCAGTGGCTGCAGCAGGCGAGCTTCGCGGTGCCGACGCGCTGGGCGGTTGACGGGCTGGACGGGCTGGTGTGGCGCGGGTGGGGAATGCAGGAGGCGCTGGCTCCGATCGGCGCGCTGCTGATGTTTGCGGCGGTGTTCGGCGCGATTGCGGCATGGCGATTTCGCTGGGAATCGTAGAAGGGTGGGCCGGCGTCGGCGGCCACCGCTTGCTTGCTCGCCAAAGCGCGAGTCACGCGCGCGGCTCCGATTGAAGTGTGTTCGTCAGCGGAACTTTGGTCGCGACGGAGCGGGAGACCGGCGCGTCCCACGCACGGCCGCCGAGGTAAAGGGCGGCGGCGTATAGCACGAGCGCGATGAGAAAGCCGCCGCTGGTCGCGTGAAAGGCGAGGGTCACGCCCACGAAGCCTTGGAGTACGCCGAAGAGCACGCGTCCGCTGGAGAATCGCCAGCGCCGTTGGGGCAGGTGGACTTTCATCGACGGATAGCGTCCGATGGCGAGCGCGGCCAGGCCGAACGCCAGGCCGGCGGGTGCATCGAGGGGCAACGTCAACAACGTGAGCAATCCGAGAAACGAGATGTCCTTGGCGAGCAGGATCTGCCAGCCACGGAGCGGGAGCAGCCGATAACGCGTCATGCCGGCGCCCGATTCGAGCGCGAACAGGCATTGCGCGTAGGTGCTCATCGCGACGGCGGCAAGCATCGCGAGAATCGGAAAGGCGCCCGGATCGGCATTTGCGAAGATTCGCCACGCGGTACCGCCAAGCGCAATGACAAAGGCGAGGTACGGATCGAGCAGCGACAGCATTTCGCGCAAGTTCGCGCTGACCAGTCCACCGATGCGGCCGGGAAATCGCGGGACTACGCGGGCGACGTTCCACGCGGGTCCACGGGTGACCGCCGTAATTGCCTGGACCGCGACGGCGATCGCCACGAAGCCCACGGCCAGTAGGACACTCGCACGGAAGGAGAGTAGCACGACCGTGAGCCAGAGAATCGGACTGAAGGCGAGACTCGCGAGCCGAAGGGTTACGCGTTGCGCACGAGTAAGCGGCCAAAGAGACAGACGAGTAGGCGGAACCTTATCCAGCGGATCGCTGGAAATGGGAAACAGCATGAGCACGGCGAGGAGTAAGAGGAAAGGATAGGCGCTAACCGGTTCGACACCGCTGACCACCGCGCCCCAGATCAGGAGCGCGACGAACAGGAAAAAGTTATTGGTCTTGAGGGCGCCATAAGTGTTTAGGTCACGACGGACGCTGGCGGCGAGTGCCCTGAGGATTGCAAGTACCAAGCCACAGGATAAGACGCCGCCAGCCGCTGGAGGTAACGGAGGTTACCGCCGCGTGACGTCGACGGAGCGCACGTCGCCGTCACGAAGATTGACCGAGCAGGAGAAATTGAAGCTATCGAAGCCGCGTCCGCGGTCGGCGCGCACGCTACCGATTACCCAATCATTCCGGCCGGGATTATCGTCCATGCGGATCGATGTAAATTCGAGGCGAGCATCGCCGTCGCGTAGAATGCGCGAGCGGACGGCCTGCTGGCAGGAATCGATGGCGCGCTGCGTACCCACGCGGTCGGAGCCGCCGCGGAAGCGATCACCCACTGGCTGCAAGTCGACAGAGCGCACCTGACCAGTGTCGAAGTTGACCGAGCAGGAAAAGCGCATGCGCTGCTCGGGAGCATTGCCGCGGCGCATGATATCGACCATGCCGACGACCCAATCATTTCGGCCGGGCTGGTCGTCGAGCCGCGTCTCGCGGAATTGGATGTCGCGTCCACGATACGTGGTGAGCGCCTGACGGCGTACGGAGTCCTGGCAAACGTTGACTGCCTGTTCGGCGGTAAAGCGGCGGTTGCCTCCGCGATAGCGATCGTCCGGTGCAATCCGTTCCGGGTAGCGCTGATCAGGCGGACGCTGCTCCGCCCCACGCTGGTCGGGGTACCGTTGATCCGGCCCACGGGTTACCGGTCCGGGATAGCTGAAATTGCCGCCCCAAGTCATATCGAAGGTATAGCCTTCGGATCCGCCCTGCGGATCTTCAATTCGAATTACCGCCGTGCCGCCGCCATCGGGAGCGCGAAGCAGTTCCTGCCTCCCGCGACCGTCCACACCGGCGAAACGGAAGTTCGCGGCGTTCGGCGGCATCGCGCTGGTACACTCGAAGCGGCGCCATTGGGCAGGCTGGCCGGAGAGATTGCGGATGGTCCCCTGATCCCCGCGAATGTCGATCTCGGCCGCCCCATCGACAACGACTTCGATGGTACATTTTCCATGATCCCGGTCACCGCCGCCGGTGATTGTTGCGCGGCGCTGGTACTGCTGCGCGCCCGCGAGCGATGCAAACAAGGCAGTTAAGCCCGCGAAAAGAATCCAACGTTTCATAATTCACCCCACGGTGACTGACAGCACGCGAAGTGCCATAGCTCCATCGGGCTATTCCCCGAGGAACGCTTCGAGCATGAGTCGCGCGGTGGTACGCCCATCGAATTTCGCCGCACGGAGCGGACCCGCGCAGGCGAGTTGCGCGCGCAGCGGTTGGTCGTCGACAAGGCCGCGCAGGGCGGCGGCGATCGCGGCAGGATCGCGCGGATCGAACTTGAGCGCGGCGTCGCCGGCGATTTCGTTGAGCGGCTGGATCGACGAGCACGCAGTGGGAACGCCGGCGGCCAGCGCTTCGAGCACGGGCAGGCCGAAGCCTTCGAAGAGACTGGGATAGAGGAATGCGGTGGCGCGGCGGT
>JAOAPT010000094.1 GCA_025463045.1 Candidatus Solibacter sp. | reverse complement strand
GTATTCACGCTCGTGGGCGATCACCTGAATGAAGTGCTCGCCGCTGCGGTTCGCGGTGGGTTGCGTGTCGTCGATATGCGGCACGAATCCGGCGTCACGCACGCGGCGGACGCGTGGGGGCGCATTCATCGTCGTCCCGCGCTTTCGCTAGTGACCGGCGGGCCGGGTCACACGAATTCGCTCACTGGCATCGCGACCGCGAATCTCGCGGGCAGTCCGCTGATCGCGGTGAGTGGCAGTCGCTCGCGCGCGATGGCGGATCGCCAGGGGTTTCAGGATATCGATCAGGTCGGTATGGCGCGGCCCGTGGTGAAGTGGGCCGCCGAAGTGCCCGATGCCTCGCAAATCCCGTTCTATCTCGGACGTGCGTACGCCGAGGCTGACGCCGGACGCAAGGGCGCCGTACATCTGACCATCCCGGTGGACGCGTTCACTTCGCAAGGCACAGGCAAAGTACCGGCCCTCTCCGACACAGGGTGCTCCATCTCTCCTCCCGAAGACGCCATTCGATTGATCCGCCGATTGATCCGCGCGGCGAAGCGGCCGGTCGTGATCGCGGGCAGCGGCGTCTGGTGGTCCGGCGCGGAATCGGCGCTGCGCGAGTTTATCGAGCGCACGCAGATTCCGCTCTACACGATCACGATGGCGCGCGGCACGGTACCCGACGATCATCCGCTCTCGATGGGGTATGCCGATCCCGCGCTGAATCACGCGGTGCACACGGTGTTCCGCGAGGCCGATCTTTTCGTCGTTATCGGGAAGCGTATCGACTACCGCCTCGCACTCGGCGGCCCGCGCCTTTTCCCGGCAGACGCGAAATTTGCGCAGATCGATTTGCACCCGCAGGAACTCGGGATGAATCGCGCGCTGGATGCGGCGATCCTGGGCGATGCGCGACTCGCGCTCGAAGCTCTCAGCGAAGCCGGCGCCGCGGATCGCTCCGCCTGGCTCGATCGCGTGCGAACTCTGCGCGCAGCCTGGCAGTCGGAACTCGCCGCGAGCGATACCGATCCCGCGCGCTTCTTCCACGCGCTCCGCGATGCGCTGCCCGATGACGTGCTCTTCTCCTGGGACGGCGGCGATTTCGCGCACTGGGGGCGTGCGATCCTGCCCGCGCGCCACGCGGGTGGCTGGCTGCGGCTCGGTCCGCTGGGCACGATCGGGTCGTCGCTACCGAATGCGATCGCGCTGCAACTCGCGCATCCCGATCGCCGTGTCGTCGCGATTACAGGCGATGGAGCGCTCGGATTTTACCTCGCCGAGATGGACACCGCGGCGCGCTTCAAGCTGCCGATCGTGCTGGTCGTCGGCAACGACGCTGGGTGGGGCCTCGAACGGGAGCTGCAATCGTGGGCGACGCAAGGAGCGCCGACGGTCGGCTGCGAACTCCAGTCCGCGCGTTACGACCTGGTGATGAAAGCCTTCGGCGGCGATGGCGAGACGATCGAGCGTCCCGAGGAAGTCGCGCCGGCGCTGGCACGCGCCTTCGCGTCGCGCGTGCCATATTGCCTGAACGTGAAGATTCGAGGTGCCCGGTCGCCGTTCACGGATTGGCAGATTGCGGGCAAGAAGCAATGAGGGGCTCCCGCGAAACCAGCAAACGAGCGCTGTCTGAGCCGAGCCCAATCAGAGCCGCGCGCGTGAGCAAGCGGTGGCCATCTTCGGCGACCCCGGCTCCCTCGCTCGCCAAAGCGCGAGTCACGGTCCCAGCTGACGAACTTCAGTTTTGCCGAAGCAGACAGACCACGAAAGACGATGGTCTGTCCCACTGGCCATCCAACATTCGGTAAAATCAAAAGACCGTCAGAAAGTGAAATAAACGTTTGCCGCGAAAGCCTCCGCATGTGATCGCCATCTACCCGGGATCGTTCGACCCGATTACCAACGGGCATCTCGACCTGATTCAGCGAGGCTCGCGGATGTTCGACCGGCTGATCGTTTCGATTCTCCGAAACGACGCCAAAGAGCCGCTCTTCTCCGTCGAGGAGCGAACCGAAATGCTCCGCGAGGTGCTCCACGTTTACCCCAACGTGGAAGTCGATTCGTTCGACGGGCTGCTCGTGGATCACGCCGCCGCGCGCTCGGCTACCGTCCTGCTGCGAGGCATTCGCGCGATTTCGGACTACGAATACGAACTGCAGATGGCGCTCATGAACCGGCGGCTCGGGCCGCAAATTGAAACCGTGTTCATGATGGCCCACGAGGCGTATTCGTTCATCAGTTCTCGCCTCATCAAAGAGGTTTTTTCCCTCGGTGGGAACATTACCGGCCTGGTGCCGCCGTCGGTCGAAAGCCGGCTGCAGGCGCGGCTGCAAAGTAAACTTAAGGGGGTTTCGTAAAACTTATGCAAGCAGCAATCAACCCAATCGCGGACCGCATTTCATCGATCAGCGTTTCTTCCACGATGAAAGTCTCGGCCGATGCGGACAAGCTCCGCAGCGAAGGCGTGGACGTCGTCGATTTCGGCGCCGGCGAGCCCGATTTCCCGACCCCGGACAACATCAAGCAAGCGGCGGTTCGCGCGCTCGAACAGAATTTCACCAAGTACACCGCGGCGGGCGGCACGCTCGAACTCAAGAAGGCGGTGTGCGAGAGTCACACACGCGATTTCGGCACCGACTACAAGCCCAATGAATGCCTGATCACGGTGGGCGGCAAGCACGTCATCTTCAACCTGATTCAGGCGCTGATCAACCCGGGCGACGAAGTCGTGATCCCGGTGCCGTACTGGGTGACTTACAAGGACGTGGTCAACTACGCCGGCGGCAAGTGCGTTTTTGTCGACACCGATGAAAAGCAGGGCTTCGCGCTGACCGCGGCGATGCTGGAGCCGGCGTTGACCGAGCGCACCCGACTGGTGATCATCAATTCGCCGTCGAATCCGAGCGGCGCAGTGCTCGATCGCGGCGAGTTCGAGAAGATCTACCAACTCACCTCGTCGCGCGGCATCTATCTGATGACCGACGAGTGCTACTGCAAATTTCTCTACGACAGCGAGCCCTTCTCGATCGCGTCCTTGCCGGGCGCGAAGGAGACGGTGTTGGTGGCCGGCTCGCTCTCGAAGACCTATGCGATGACCGGTTGGCGCATCGGCTACGGCCTGGTGCCGCAGGCGATCGTCGGGGCGATGACGAAACTGCAAAGCCACTCGACGTCGAACCCCTGCAGCATCTCGCAGAAGGCGGCCGTCGAAGCGCTGCGCGGTCCGCAGGAATCGGTCGGGATCATGCTGGCCGAATATCGCAAGCGCCGCGATTACGTGGTGGAGCGGCTGCGTGCGATCCCCGGCGTGAAGTGCGCTATGCCGCAGGGCGCGTTCTACGCGTACCCCAACGTGGGCGTCGCGCTCGGTAAGAACGGAATTACGAACACTCTGCAGTTCTGCGAGAAGCTGCTGGTCGAAGGCCACGTCGCCGCAGTTCCGGGCGAGGCGTTCGGTACCGACAAGCACATCCGCATCTCCTACGCGACTTCGATGCACGAGCTGGAGCGCGGGTTGGATCGCATTCAGCAGTTCATTGTGAAAAACTCGTAAGCGTGAAAAACTCGTAAGCATGGACAAGCCGATCCGCCTCACACCTTCTCTTCGCGAGAGGGTGTGGGGCAAGACCGCTCTCTCACCCTGGTATCCGGATTCCGAAGTGCCGATCGGCGAGGCATGGTTTCTCGCCGAACGCGATTTGCCGCTGCTCGTCAAGTGGATCTTCACCAGCGAGCGGCTGTCCGTCCAGGTGCACCCGGAGGACGGCGAGGATGGTCCACGCGGCAAGACGGAGATGTGGCACATTCTGGACGCCGAACCCGGCGCCACGATCGCCATGGGATTTCGCGAGCCGATTACGCGCGAACGACTTTGGGAAGCGACCCGCACGGGAGAGGTGGAGCACCTGTTGAACTGGGTGCCGGTGAAGGCCGGCGAGACTTACTTCACACCCGCGCACACGGTGCACGCAATCGGCGCGGGCATCGTGCTTTGCGAGATTCAGCAGAACTCCGACGTGACGTATCGACTTTGGGACTACGGCCGGCCGCGCGAGATCCATGTGGAGAAGGCCGTACCGATCACCGATCTCGGCGTCCATCCGGGAGCGTCGCGGCCGGTGGCCGTCGGCGAGGGCATGCAGGAGTTGGTGCGCTGCAAGCATTTTGTGACGGAGCTTGTGGGCCTCACTGCGTGCGCTTCGTTCACGCCCGCGCCAGAAAAATCGCAGCTCTGGATTTGTCTCGATGGGCTCGGTGCGATCGGCGAAGAAAGTTATCAGCCGGGCGAAGTGTGGCTGCTGCCG
>JAOAPT010000078.1 GCA_025463045.1 Candidatus Solibacter sp. | reverse complement strand
GTGACGCCGGGCGGAGCGCCGCGCACGGTATCGGCAGCGATCCGCCGGATTGCGCCACCGCGATCACGATTCAGACCAGCACGGTGATGCTCGATTCTTCGAGGAATCTGTATGTGCTGAGCGGCGGAATGCGTTAAGCTGACGACGACTACGGGGGGCGAGTCCGAATCTGTACACGGGCGGCGGAGGGTCTGCGATGGAACGCGACATTCGCGGTTCCGTCCGGGATTGCGTTCGACCGTACGGGGCGGATGTATGTCGTCGATAGCGGCAACAATCGCGTGCGAACGATCGATGCCAACGGGACGGTGCGGACGATCGCGGGCGACGGCGGACAATGACAGCTTCCTGCGCAATCCGGAGGCAGTCGCGGTGGACCAGGCGGTCAGACGGCGGAGGTGCAGTTGGCGGGCGCGGCTCCGGGCTTCAGCGGACTGACGCAGATCAATATCGCAGTGCCGGCGAATGTTGGCGGCACGGTCCCGGTGAAGGTTACGGTGGGCGGCGTCCCGCTGAATCAGGGGACGATCACGCTGTGGATCACGCTGTAAACTGGAACTATCCCCCAGTACGCGATTAACCGAAGGTAACTTACTAACATGCGCGTTCACTGATGGAATTCAAAGTACTTACTCATTCAGCGGACGCGATATGAAGGCCCCTCAATTTATCCCGAACGAACCCGATTCCGTGGACGCGACCGGGCTGGCGGATTCGACGCTCGAAGCACTGATCCTGAAGATCCTTTATTTCCGCGGAGATCTATACGGGCAGGACCTCTCGAGCGCAATCGGGCTGCGGTTCAGCGTGATCGAATCGATCGTAGACGCACTCAAGCTGGTGCACCATATTCAGATTAAGAAGTCCTTGGGCATGGGTACGGTGGGGGCCGTACTTTCCTTGACGGAAACGGGGCGCGCGCGCGCACGAGAGGCGTTGGAGTCGAACCAGTACGCCGGGCCGGCGCCGGTGCCGCTGAGCCAGTATGTCGAGGCGGTGAATGCGCAGCGGCCGCAACCGGGCTGGCTCACCAAGGAAGCGCTCGCGAAGGCGCTGCGCGGCATGGTGATGACGGAGCGCACGCTGGCGCAGGTGGGGCCGGCGGTGAGTTCCTCCAATTCCATGCTGGTGTACGGCAAGCCTGGCGACGGCAAGACGTTTCTCATCGAATCGCTGAACAACCTGGATTCGGCGCCGGTCTTCGTGCCGCACGCCATCGAGAGCCAGGGAAATATCGTGCAGGTGTTCGACCCGATCTATCATCACCCGGTGGACGACGACGAACCGGTTTCGGTGATGGCGGTGGCACGCGAGGCGCCGTACGACCGGCGCTGGGCGAAGTGCAAACGGCCCTTCATCACGAGCGGCGGCGAGTTGGCGCTGGAGATGCTCGATCTGCGGTACAACTTGAACTCGAAGGTCTACGAAGCGCCGTTTCAAGTCAAGGCCAACAACGGGATTTACCTGATCGACGATTTCGGGCGGCAGCGGGCGACGCCGGCGGAGGTGCTGAATCGGTGGATCGTGCCGATGGAGCGGCGCGTGGATTATCTGAGCTTCCTCACGGGCGGCAAGATGACGGTGCCGTTCGAAGCGTTCCTGGTGTTCTCGACGAATCTGAATCCGGAATCGCTCGGGGACGAAGCGTTCTTGAGACGCATCCAGTACAAGATGCTGCTGCGAGGTCCGGCGCGAAACGAGTTCGTGCGGATCTTCGAATCGGTCTGCCACGACAGGCAACTGCCGTTCCGGCGCGAAGTGGTGGACGCGTTCATCGACCGGTATTATCGCGACACCGGCAAGGTCTTCCGGCGATGCCATCCGCGCGATGTGATGACACATGCGTTGAACCTGATCGGTTTCGAAAAACGGCCGCGCGAGTTGACGACGGAGTTGTTGGACTGCGCGTATGAGAGCTGTTTCCTGCAGGAAGAGGAGACCTCGGCGGTAACGGAATCGACGATCGTGAAGGTCGCGATGCAGCCCTGTGTGGACTACTGGGAGGAGCGGGCGCCGCACTCGACATGTTTCGCGCGGCTGGCATTTTTCGCGGCATTTCGCGATCGGAAGAGCGGGCAGTACTCGGACGCGGAGGCGCTGCGCGACTATGACGGCGGCGAGCTTTCGAGGACGCTCGGGATGCTCCATCTGCGCGCGTTTCGCGATTGGCTGGAATTGAATCTGGAGAAGCAGAGCAGGGATCTGGCGCGGTATCTGGCGACGCCGGAAGGACGCGCGGCGTTCCTCACTTTCGGTCAGCGCGAACTGGCGGACATTATGGCCCCGGGCGAGGCGCGTCCTGAGGAGCGGCAACTGTTCCGGAATGATTTGACGACGGTGCTGATGGCGCTGACGCAGCAGCATCATGCGGCGGAGAATCAGACGGTGAATTTGCTGGAGCGGACGGCGTAGGAGAGCGCCGGCCGAGCGCGTGAGGATGCGGCGGCCATCTTCGGCGCGACCACCGCTCCCTCGCTCGCCAAAGCGCGAGTCACGGTCGCGGCTCTGATTGGGGGCTCGATCGGTCGACGGGGCGCGTTTTCGTGGGGCGCGTTTGTCGTGGAGTTTCGCCGGGCGGCGCCCGGAGGGACGGGCCAGGAGGCCCGTCCTACCTTGCGGTGAATTTGGTCCAGGGGCGTGCGGGCATGTCGTGGAGCAGGTCTTTTTGCCAAGCGAATTCGGGGTGCTTGGCGAGGTGCTCGGCGGACTTGAAGTTGCGGCCGCAGGCGTGGCCGAGGGCGGCGGTCATCGTCATCTTTTCAGACATGGCGGCGTCGGCGGCTTTATTCTGCACGGCTCCTGCGGGGGCGTAGGGAGGCTGCCAGGTGCCCATGCCGCGGGGTGAACTGTCGATGTGTCCGCAGAGAGTGCGCTCGTCGTAATCAACCTTTCCTTCGAAGACGTCGAAGTGGTCGCCGAGGAATTTCTGCGCGGAGGCGAGATCGATCTTGCCTTTGTTCTGGTCCATCAGGGTGAGCCAGCGCTCGTGGCGGGCGTTCTCGCTTTTGCTGCGATCCTTCGGATCGAAATCGGTCTCCTCTTTGATCAGCTTGGGGTCGGCGGGAAAGTTGGAGCCGACGAAGAAGCCGTCCTTGGTGCGCCGCAAGGTGACGTTCTTGAGGCCGAGCTCGAGGCTGGCGACTTCGTTGGCGCGGCGGTCGGCGATCAGCCAGTTGTTGGCGTAGCCGCCGTTGTTGCCTTCCTTCATGATGCGCGCGTAATCGTCGATGGACTCTGCGTACTGCATGGCTTTGCGCGCGCGGACGAATTCGGGAACGCCGTTGGGATCGAAACCCGTGAAGCCGCTGATCGTGGTTTCGGTGATCATGAGGCCGGCGGAGTTGAGGCCGAAATCGTCGCCCGAGTGGATGAGGCCGGGCATGCCGTCCATGATGATGCGGCTGCCCTTGGCGGGCGTGATGTCGAAGATGATATTCCAACGTTCGCCAGAGGCGTAGCTGGTCCAGTTGTTGTGGGCGATGACCACGCGGTGATCTTTCGTGTAACTGCCGGTAGCGACGAAGGCGCTGCAGTGATCGCCGGGGCCGGCGCCGTTGCTCGACGTGCCGGTGGATTTGTCGACCCACTTATCGTAGTAAGGCAGCTCGAGCCAGGCGTTGAGAGCGACGATGTCCCAGAGATCGAGCTTGACGTTCTTGGCTTTGAGCCCTTCGACGATGCCGTTGAGTTCATCGCGATACTCCTGCTCTACATGCGGCCAGAAGACGGTTTCGGCGGCCTTGCGGAAGAAGGCCCAATCCCTCTTCTCTTCGTGAATCATCTCGGTGGAAACTTCGTTGAAGGCGTCCTTGATTTCGGGGGCCAGCAGATAGCCGTGCTGGAAACCGATTTCGGAAGGCTTGCCTTCGAGATGGACCTGAATCCAGCCATTGCGCTCGGTGGCGCGGACGGCTTTCTTGAGGCGAGGATCGGTTTGGGGTTCGCGCGAAATGAGCGTGAAACCCAGCACCAGGAGCAGACCAGCGGACAGAACGGCTGTGCGTCGCATCTCGCTATTATAGTGATGGTCAATGGACGAAACCACTCAAGCCAGAAAGTTAACCGCCCATGTGAAGGCCGCGGGTTGAGCGAGTAAGCTCAGTCCAAAGTTGTTGGACCAGGTTTTGAAGACCGTCCCGCGGTGGGCGAACGAGAATGTGCTGGTGGGGTTTGACACGGCCGATGACGCGGGCGTGTACAAGCTGACGGCGGAGCTCGCCCTGGTGCAGACGCTGGATTTCTTCACGCCGATTGTAGACGACCCGTGGACCTTCGGCGCGATCGCGGCGGTGAATTCGCTGAGCGATGTATATGCGATGGGCGGGACGCCGATTTCGTCGCTGTCGATTCTGGCGTATCCGGCGACGGGCGATCTGGACGATCTGGCGGCGATTCTGAAGGGCGGCGCGGAGAAGATGCGCGAGGCGAACTGCTCGATTCTGGGCGGACACAGCGTGAACGATCCGGAGATCAAGTTTGGATATTCGGTGACGGGCACGGTGCATCCGGCGCGCGTGAAGGCGAACGCGGGAGCACGCGCCGGGGATGCGCTGGTGTTCACGAAGCGGATCGGGACGGGCGTGATTTCGACGGCGCTGAAGCGCGGCATGGCGCGCGACGCGGATGTGGCGGCGGCGACGGAATCGATGCTCACGTTGAATCGCGCGGCGTGCGAGGAGATGCTGCGGTTCGACGTAGGCGGGTGCACGGATGTGACGGGCTTCGGGTTGATCGGGCACGCGCGCGAGATGGCGATTGCGAGTGGGGTGACGCTCGAGATCGAGGTGGATGCGCTGCGGTTTCTGCCGGGCGCGGTGGAGTATGCGCGGGCGGGGGCGGTGCCGGCGGGACTGAAGAATAATCGCGAGTTCGCGGAGTGCGCGGTGGAGACGGCGCGCGAACTTTCGCGGGAGATCGAGGATCTGCTTTACGATCCGCAGACGGCGGGCGGGCTGTTGTACACACTGCCGGAGGCGGACGCGGCACAACTGACGGAGGCGTGGCGCGTGGGGCGCGTGACGGCTCGCGGAGAGAGGGCGATTCGACTGATATGACGACGAAGGCGATGCACAATCCGATCATCGTGGCGCTGGATGTGGAGTCGGCGAGCGAGGCGCGGGCGATGGTGGCGCGGATCGGTCCGCAGGTGGGGTTTTATAAGGTGGGGCTGGAGTTGTACACGGCGGCGGGGATGGAGGTCGTGCGGGAGCTGCTCGGCGAGGGCAAGCAGGTGTTCCTGGATTTGAAGATGTACGACATTCCGGAGACGGTGTCGCGCGCGGTGGCGCAGGTGGCGAAGACCGGCGTCCGGTTCCTGACGGTGCACGCGATCGGTTCGGTGATGCGCGCGGCGGTGGCGGCGCGCGCGGGCAGCGGACTGCAGATTCTCGGGGTCACGGTGCTGACGAGTTTCGGGCCGGAAGACATGGACGATTTGGGATTCAGCGGGACGATCGCGGAGTTGGTGGAGCGAAGAGCGCGGAAGGCGGCGGAGCTCGGCGTGGATGGCGTGGTGGCGTCTCCGCTGGAGGCGGCGGCGGTGCGGCGGGCGGTGGGCGAGCGGATGACGATCGTGACGCCGGGCGTGCGGTCGGCGGGTGTGGATGCGGGCGATCAGAAGCGGGTGGCGACTCCGGCGCAGGCGATGATCGACGGGGCGAATTACCTGGTGATCGGGCGGCAGATTACGCGGGCGAGCGATCCGGCGGGGGCCGTGGACCGGGTGCTGATGGAGATCGCGGAGGCGTTTGCGGGAAGATAGGCGTATGGAAGAGATCACGTTCCAAGTTCAACGCGACGAGGATTCAGGTTGGCTCGTTGCATCGTGGGACGATCTGACTGGCTCCGGCGGCATTACGACGCAGGGCGAGGATCTGCGGGACTTGCAGCAGATCACGGATGCGGTGGCCGTGCACTTTGACGAAGGCACGGCTCTGCGGATCATGCTTTTGTAATCTGCGCGCCCGGAAAGGCTGCATTCCGGCCGCGAGCAAGGTCACGGAGGCGCGTTGCGCAGAGAAGGACGTGATCGGCAGCGTCTGGGGCAAGCCGCCAAGAGCTTCGAGCAGACGTTCTTCGTTCACGTCGGCCGAGCGTCGTGGGTTCGTTAGGGCCAAACTTCTTTAGCCGCCGATGAACGCCGAAAAGAAGACCGGCAATAACTCTTACTTCCCTATTTCCGTAACCTTGATATTCCGGAATTGAATGATCGAAAACTGATCGTGCAGTTGTAGCCCAATTGGCCCTGTCTTCGATCTCGCCGGATCCCCCGCGTGCTCCGCCACCACTTTCCCGTTCAACAAAATCGTAATCTTGTCATTCCGGGATTTGATATCCATCGCGTTCCAATCGTCTTCCCGCAGCGCATCCTTCGGCGCATCCATGAACCCATAGATACTCCCCGTCGGATGCGGATCCGGAAACCGATTATTGATCTGGATCTCGTACCCGATCTTCGAAGGAGTCTTCGTATAATCCGGCGGCACCGTCACCGCCCACTTCGCCCGTGACGTATCGCGAATCGACACCCCGCTATTCCCCGACGTCTTCGTCCAGAACTCGACGTGCAGGTCGAACTCCCCGAAATCATTGCGCTTCGTGTACAACCACGACTGCGCATTCACCCAGCTTGTGAAGTCCTTCGGCGTCGCCATAGGACCACCTGGCACCAGCAGTTTCCTTAAATCGCCAACACGCTGACCCACCAGAGTCCCATCGGCCATCACCGTCCACTGGCCGTCGCCAATCACTTCCCAGCCGTCCAGATTCTTCCCATTAAACAGCGGCTTCGCATCCGCGGCGCTCACTGGCCCGTGGAACCAAACCGCGCCAATCAGCGCAAGCAAACATGCAGTTTTCACGCCACCCAGTCTATCTCTACTTAGACCGGTCCACCACCACACGTCCGCCTTTCATCACCCACCGCACCTTCCCGATCGCCACCTCGATATCGGCCAGCGGATCGCCCTCCACCGCCGCGATATCCGCGAACGCCCCCGCCCGGATCGTCCCCAGCGATTTCTCCATTCCCAGCAGTTCCGCGCCGCCCAACGTCGCCGCGCGCAGAGCCTGCTCGGGTGTCATCCCCGCCTTCACGAACCACCCCAGCTCGCGCGTATTCTCGCCGAACATCGTGTACACCGCGTCCGACCCCATCGCGAACCGCACGCCCGCGCGAACGGCCTTCCGCGCCGTCTCCAGATTGCGCGCGATGTAATCCTTCAGCCCGTCCACCGCCGCGGGAGGATAGCCGAGCAGCTTCCAGTTGTCCGCGTAATATCGATTGTGATCGATCGTCGGCACGTAGAACGTCTTCCTTCGCGCCATCTCCGCGATTGTCGCATCGTCCATATCGGTCGCATGCTCGACGCTGTCCGCCCCGGCCCGCACCGCATCGCGCGCGCCATCCGGCCCGTACGTGTGGATCGCGATCCGCTTCCCGAGCGCATGCGCCGCGTCGCACGCCGCCTTCATCTCCTCATACGTGAACGTCTGAAACCCCGTGACGTCGCGCCCCGATCCCGTCGATCCGTACATCTTGATCACGTCCGCGCCCGCGCCCACCTGCTGCCGCACGACGCGCAACACCTCCGCAACGCCGTCCGCCGTATTCGGGGTCGACGTGCGCCCGCGCGTGATCTGCAGCCCGTATCCCGCGACGAACATCCGCGGCCCTTCCATCTGTCCGCCCGCGATCAAGTCGCGCATCGCGATGTCCGCGTACTCCGCCGCACCCAGATCGCGGACCGTCGTAACGCCCGTCTCCAGCGTCTTCCGCGCATTTTCCCGCGCGAGATACACCACCGCCGCGCCCCGCCCCGCCTGCGCGACGCGATTCTCCAGCACGTACGTCATGTGCGTGTGGACGTCGATCATTCCCGGGATCGCCGTGTACCGCGTGAGATCGATCGCCCCCGCGCCGCATGCGCCGACGCTCACGACTCGCTCGCCCTCGATGCTCACGCACGCGTCCTTCCACACCTTCGCGCCATCCCACACCGCGCCGAAGTGATAGCTCGCCGCCTGCGCCGCCCAGCACGCCATCAATCCGAGAATCAGTTTCAACATAGCCTCCGCAACACTCCTTCCGATAAATTTCGCCCGCAGATCACGACCGCCGCCGTTTTCCCGCGATACCGCTGCGCCTCGCGCAGGTACGCCGCCATCGCCACCCCCGCCGCGCCTTCGATCAGCCAGTGCTCCGTGTCTCTGACGAATCGCATCGCGCTCAAGATCTCGTCCTCGCTCACCAGCACGCTGCGATCGATCACCCGCGCGCACACATCGAACGTCACCGAGCCTTCTTCCAATCCGCCCGCCGTACTCTCGGAAATCGTCGGAGTCTCCGGCACCTCGACAATCCTGCCCGCATCCAGGCACGCCCGCATCACCGGCGAATTCTCCGGCCAGCACCCGACGACTTCCGTCCCCGGCGAGACTGCCTTCAGATACGAGCCGATGCCCCCGATCAATCCGCCGCCGCCCACCGCGACGAACACCGCATCGAGCCGCGCGACCTGCCGCAGCATCTCCACCGCGATCGTTCCCTGCCCCGCCATCACGTCGCAATCGTTGTACGGCGAGATGTAGACGCGCCCCGAGTCCTCCGCCGCCCGCCGCGCCGCCACCTCCGCGAACAGCGGATCGTCTCCCGCGTACCGGATCCGCGCCCCGCGCGCCTCGATCCGCTTCGCCTTCGCCGGCGACACGTGCGACGACACGAATACCTCCGCTGCGATCCCGCGCGCCTCCGACGCCGCCGCCACGCCGAGCCCGTGATTCCCGTTGCTCGCCGTTACCACGCCCGCTGCCGCCTGCTCGCTTGTCAGCAGCCCGATCTTGTTCGCCGCCCCGCGAAACTTGAAGCTCCCCGTGTGCTGCAGATGCTCCAGCTTCAACCACGCCTCGCACTCCGATGCCCGCTCCAGCGGCGTCTCGCGCACGTACGGCGCAATCCTTTGATATGCGGCTTCAATCTGATATGCGGCTTCAATCGCGTCTTTCACAATCGCTCCATTATGATAGGTTCGTGCTCCCCGCCATCCAACCCGTCGACACCAGCACCGCCGCATTCGTCGGCCCAGTTCACAGCCCCGCTCCCATCCTGCTGCACGCGCTCACCGACTTCCACGGCCCAGCCGATCTCCACGACGCCGTGAAAGCCTTCTTTGAAAACGGAGGCCGCCGGTGTTACGTCGCCTCATCCCTCGACCAACTCGCCGATCTCCCCGTGAGCATTCTCGCCAGCGCCGACCCCGCCCTCGCCGAGCCCATGCTCGCTCAATGCGCCGCACGCAACGACCGCATCGCCATCCTCAATTCACTCCCCCACGCTAATCTAAGCTACGGCGCCGCGTACCCGCTCTTCATCCCCCAGATCGCCGGAGTCTACTCCGCAATCGACCCTTGGAAGTCTCCCGCGGACGTGCCGCTCAAAGGAGTGCGCGGACCGATCCCGCCGCCGCCCGCGCCGCCCATCAACGCCATCCGCGAATTCCCCGGCCGCGGCATCTTGATCTGGGGAGCCCGGACCCTTGACACCACCAACTCCGACTTCCGCTACATCACCGTCCGCCGCCTGATGATCTACCTCGAACAATCCATCACGCGAGGCGTCCCGCCGCAAGTCACTCCGCCGCAGGCCGTGTCCCTCATATCGGACTTCCTCACCACCACCTGGCGCGCCGGAGCCCTCCAGGGCACCAAGCCCGCCGAGGCATTCTTCGTCCATGCCGGGCTCGGCACTACGATGACGCAAGCGGACATCGACAACGGCCGCCTCATCGTCGAAATCGGAGTCGCCCCAGTCCGCCCCGCCGAATTCGTCATCGTCCGCATCCAACCGCACTACACCAAGCCTTAAACCTCACGCGCCTTGTTTTTCTGGTCTGTGACTGCTCCCGCTTAACGGCGTTCATCGGCGGCTAAAGATTTTCTTGCTTGTTGCGATTCCGCTACTTCGCCCCCAAGTAAATATCGTGAATCCGCACCAGCCCGAGCGCCTTCCCGTCCGCATCCACCACCGGCAGCGCCGAGATCTGCGACTTCCTTCTCTCCATCAATTCCAGCGCCTGCCCCAGTGTCGCCTCCGGCCCGATCGTCACCGGACGCTTTGTCATCGCATCCGAAGCCGTCAGCCCTCGTATGTCATCGTGATTCGTCAACGCCCGCCGCAAATCTCCGTCCGTGACAAATCCCTCTAACCGCCCATCCGAACCGACTACGCAAGCCCCGCCCATCGCCCTTTGCGTCATCGCGATGATCACTTCTTTCAACGCCGTCCCCGGCCCGACGAACGCCACTTCGTCCGCCCCATGCATCGCCTCCGCGACGCTCAGCCGCAAATTCCGCCCCAACTGCCCGCCCGGATGAAAGCGCCCGAACTCCTCCGGCGTGAATCCCCGCGCCGTCATCAGCGCGATCGCCAGCGCATGCCCGATCGCCAGCGCCGTCACCGCGCTCGCCGTCGGCGCCAGATTGTGCGCATCCGCCTCGCGCTCCACGCTCGCGTCGAGCAGCACGTCCACCGCTCCCCCGAGCGGCGAATTCGCATTCCCCAGGATTCCGATCAATGGCGACCGGAACTGCCGCAGCAGCGGCACCAGCGCCTGCATCTCGCTAGACGTTCCGCTCTTCGACAGCAGAATCGTCGGATCGCCCGGCGTATAGATTCCGAGATCCCCGTGCGCCGCCTCCGCCGGATGTAGAAACACCGCCGCCGTCCCCGTACTGCACAGCGTTGCCACAATTTTGCGCGCGATATGTCCCGATTTCCCGATCCCCGTTACCACGACCTTGCCGGGGTGCGCCAAAATCAGCTCCACCGCGCGAATCAGTTCGCCGTCCAACCGCGCCGCCGCCCGGGCAATCGACTCCGCCTCGATCGTCATCGCAGCTCGCGCCGCCGCAAGCCACTCGCTCGTATCCATGGAAAACATATAATCGCATGATTGATAATGCGTATCGCCTGCATAAATTATTTCGCTTTCCCTTCTCCATGTGCTTTAGGTGACCATGGATGCTGGCGATGTAGTCCCCGGAGGAGCCCATGCAATTTTCCTCATACCGGACGGAAGGCTTTTACGACGAGATGTTCGAGACCGACGGCCGCGTGCGCCCGCACGTCCAGCTCGTCCTCGACATCATCCAATCGCTCGACCCCGGCCAGTTGCTTCGCTATAAGCACGCTGCCGAACGCCTGCTACTACAGCTTGGCATCACGTTCAACGTCTACGGCGACACCGCCGGAACGGAGCGAATCTTCCCGTTCGACCTCATCCCGCGCATCATCACCGCGCCCGAATGGGATCGCATCGAGCGCGGACTCAAGCAGCGCATTCACGCCCTCAACGCCTTCATCGACGACGTATATCACGATCAGAAAATTCTCAAGGACGGCGCCATCCCCGCCGAAATCGTCACCAGCGCCGTCTCGTACCGCCAGCAGTGCCACGGCCTCAATCCCCCGTTCGGCGTGTGGTGCCACGTCACCGGCACCGATCTCGTGCGCGATGGCGACGGCGAATACTACGTGCTCGAGGACAATCTCCGCGTCCCTTCCGGGGTCAGTTACGTCCTCGAGAATCGCGAGGTCCTCAAGCGTATTTTCCCCGGTGTTTTCGAGGGGCTCTCGGTCCGTCCCGTCAACGAGTACGCCGGAAAGCTCCTCGCCATGCTCGAGTCGCTCGCGCCTCGCCCCACCAGCAATCCGCGTGTCGTCGTCCTCACTCCCGGCATCTACAACTCCGCCTACTTCGAGCATTCCTTCCTCGCCCAGCAAATGGGCGTGCAACTCGTCGAAGGCCGCGATCTCGTCGTCGTCAAAGACGACGTCTTTATGCGCACCACCAAGGGGCTCGAGCCCGTCGACGTCATCTACCGCCGCGTCGACGACGATTTCCTCGACCCCGAAGCCTTCCGCGCCGATTCGCTCCTCGGCGTTCCCGGCCTGATGGATGCCTATCGCAAAGGAAGGGTCGCGCTCGCCAATGCGCCCGGCAACGGCGTGGCCGATGACAAGGTCATCTACGCTTACGTCCCCGACATGATCCGCTACTACGAAGGCGAAGAGCCGATCCTGCCAAACGTGCCCACCTATCTTTGCTGGCGTGATTCCGATCGCCAGTACGTCCTCGAAAATCTCGACAAGCTCGTCGTCAAGGCCGCCAATGAGAGCGGCGGGTACGGGATGCTCGTCGGCCCGCACGCCACCGCCGTCGAGCGCGCCGATTTCGCCACCCGCATCACCGCCGCGCCGCGCAACTACATCGCCCAGCCCACGCTTGCGCTCTCGCGCGTGCCCACCATCATCGACGAACACTTCGAAGGCCGCCACGTGGATCTTCGCCCCTACGTGCTCTGCGGCAAGGATATTTACGTGCTCCCCGGCGGACTCACGCGCGTCGCCATGCGCAAAGGCTCGCTCGTCGTTAACTCCTCGCAGGGCGGCGGTAGCAAGGATACCT
This sequence comes from Candidatus Solibacter sp., assembly GCA_025463045.1. Taxonomy (GTDB): domain Bacteria; phylum Acidobacteriota; class Terriglobia; order Bryobacterales; family Bryobacteraceae; genus Solibacter. The sequence goes on along the minus strand of JAOAPT010000078.1, from coordinate 2,688 downwards.
GGGTTCTCTCTCCGGGAGCCGAACTCCAATCGGGAGGTCAGCAGCAATAATGATGCCGAATACCAAGCCGCTTCTCAGCCGGGTTGCCGACGCGGTCTACTGGCTGGGCCGCTACATCGAACGCGCCGAAAACGTCGCCCGCTTCCTCGACGTCAATCACAACCTCATGCTCGACCTGCCGCAGGGCTTCGCCGATCAGTGGCAGCCCATCGTCGATACCACCGGCGATCGCGCGCTCTTCCTCGAACGCTACGGCACCGCCACGCGCGAGAACGTCGTCCGCTTCCTCGCCTTCGACCCCGAGTACCCCAACTCCATCTACTCATGCGTCATGTTCGCCCGGGAAAATGCGCGCTCCGTTCGCGAGACCATCTCCTCCGAAATGTGGCAGCAGATCAACGCGCTCTACCTGCTGATCACCGCCGAAAGCCGCAAGGTCGCGCCAGACGATCTGCCCGGCTTCTGTCACCAGGTCCGCATGGGCTGCCACCTCATCCACGGCATTCTCCACGTCACCATGAGCCACAACGACGCCTGGCAGTTCATCCGCCTCGGCTGTCAGTTGGAGCGCGCCGACAAAACCACGCGCCTCCTCGACGTCAAATATTTCATCCTCCTGCCTTCGCTCAGCGACGTCGGCACGCCCTACGACGACGTGCAGTGGACCGCCGTTCTCAAATCCGTCAGCGGCTTTGAAATGTACCGCAAGCGCTTCGGCCGCATCTCGCCTGAGCGCATCGCCGAATTTCTCCTGCTCGATCCCGAGTTCCCGCGCGCCCTCCGCTATTGCATTTCGCTCGCCGACCGCAGCCTCCACTTCATCACCGGAACCCCCGTCGGCAGCTACTCCTGCCCCAGTGAACAGCGCATGGGGCAGTTGCGCAGCGAGCTCGATTTCGCCAACGTCGAGCACATACTCTCGGGCGGCCTCCACGAATTCTGCGACGCCGCGCAGACGAAAATGAATACAATCGATGAATGCATAGTCGGCGATTTTTTCGAGCAGCGGAAGCTCATGTCCAGCGCCCGCGCTTAATCGGATAACTCATGACCTTCTGCCTCGGTATCACCGTCGATCAGGGCCTCGTTGGCATTGCGGACACGCGCGTCATCGCGGGCAATGAATGCCTCACTGCACGCAAGACTGCCACCTATCAGGGTCCGGGCTTCGCCTTCTTCGTCATGCACTCCGGCCTTCGCTCCGCCCGCGATAAAATCCTCCTCTACTTCGAGGACGCCTTCGCCCGCGAGACCATGACCCGCGAGCGCCTCTTCAAGGTCGTCAACCTGTATGCGAAACAGGTCCGCCGCGTTTGTGAAGAAGATGGCGAAGCGCTCCGCAACGCGGAACTCAAATTCAACGCGTACTCCCTCATCGGCGGGCAGATGTCCGGCGATTCCACGCACAAGCTTTACCTTGTTTACCCCGAGGGCAACTGGGTCGAGATCGGCCCCGACACGCCGTACCAGATCATCGGCGCCTCCGGCTTCGGCAAGCCCATTCTCGAGCGCTCCCTCAAGCCGCACGACTCCATGCTCTACGCGTTCAAGGTCGGCATCCTTGCCTTCGACGCCACGCGCCTCTGCGCCGCCGATGTCGATTTCCCCATGGACGTCCTGCTCTACTCCCGCAACAGTTTCGAAATCGTCGAACAGCGCTACCACCGCGACGACCTCCGCGAGATTACCGTTTGGTGGCAGGAGCGCATGCGCGAAGCCGTGCACGACCTGCCCTCGGAATGGATCGAGGCCGCCTTCCCCGCATGCGTATCTCGATAGTCCACTCCACTGTCTACCGCTACGACTCGCCCGTATTTCTGGAACCTCACACCTTCCGCCTTCGCCCGCGCGAAGATGGAACCCAGCGCCTCTCCGCCTACCTGATCTCGATCTCGCCCACGCCCGCCGGGCAGACCCAGTGCCTCGATCATGATGGCAACGTGATCATTCAGGCCTGGTTCTCCGGTTCTACGCCACAGCTCTCCGTCCAGACATCCTTCGTTGTCGAAACGCATCGCGAGAATCCCTTCGACTTCCTCCTCGCGCCGCCCGACCGCGTACTCCCCATGGAGTACGCCGAGTTGCTCCGCGCCCCGCTCTGCGCCTATCAACTCGCGCCGCCCAACCCCGCCGTCCGTGAACTCGCCGAGTCCATTGCCGCCGAATCCGGATGGCAGACCATTCCCTTCCTCTCCGCGCTGAATCTTCGCCTCAACGCCATCACGCATCAGGTGATCCGCCACGAAGGCGCCCCACTGCCGGCTGAAGAAACGCTGCGCACCGGCGAGGGCTCCTGCCGCGATCTCGCGGTACTCTTCTGCGCCGCCTGCCGCGCCGTCGGCCTCGCCGCCCGCTTCGTCAGCGGCTACGAGCGCGATTCCGCCGATGTCGACGAAGGCGATCTCCACGCATGGGCCGAAGTCTATCTCCAGGGCGGCGGCTGGCGCGGCTACGATCCTTCCCGCGGCCTCGCCGTCGGCCTCTCTCACGTCGCCGTCGCCGCCGCGGCAGCCCCGCTTCTGGCCGCGCCCATCACCGGCACTTACCGCGGCGCCGCCAACGCACGCATGGAATTCTCTATCGCCATGCAAGTCGGCTAAGCTACTTCGGAATCATCCCGGATTATTCGGTCACCCATTCGCATGGGCGCTCCGCCCGCGAAACTTCGCGATAAGCGAGCCCTCAATC
>JAOAPT010000076.1 GCA_025463045.1 Candidatus Solibacter sp. | reverse complement strand
TGGACGGCGCGCAGCAGATTGCCGTGCCGGCGTTCGTGTCCACTTTGTGCATCTGCATCGTATTCGTTCCCGTGCTTATGCTCTCGGGCGCGGCGAAATACCTGTTTACACCGCTTGCCATGGCAGTCGTTTTCGCCATGCTTACGTCATACCTCTTGACCAGAACAATTGTGCCGACGTTAGTACACTATCTTCTGCCAGTCGAGATTCCGCTGTATCAGGAGGGCGAGGAGACTGAGCGCGCGGCCAAGGCCGCCGGACCGATCTGGTGGGTTCACCAAGCCTTCGACCGTCATTTCGAGAAGTTGCGCGAACGTTACCATCGCCTGCTCGAGCGCGTGCTGGAGCATCGGCTCCTGGTTGGGAGCGCCTTTGCCCTATTCGCGTTTTCGTCATTGGGATTGGTGTTATTCGTCGGACAGGACTTCTTTCCGTACGTGGATTCGGGTCAGATGCGGCTGCACGTCCGGTGTCCTGCGGGAACTCGCATCGAAGAGACCGAACGGGTCTTCGGCGCCGTCGAAGAGGAGGTCCGCCGCGTGGTTCCAGCTCAGGAACTGGATACGATCCTTGACAATATCGGTCTCCCGAACTCAGGTATCAACCTCGCCTTCAGCGATACCGCCACCAGCGGCTCGGGGGACGGAGAGATTCTGATTTCACTCAAACCGAAACACCACCCGACGATCGACTATACACGTCAACTCCGTGCCAGCCTTGCCGTCCAATTCCCTGAGGAAACCTTCTTTTTCCAGGCGGCGGACATCACCAGCCAGATTCTGAACTTCGGTCTACCCGCGCCTATCGACGTGCAGGTTACCGGCGCCGATGAGATCGCAAATTACCGCATCGCTACACAAATGCGGGCTGAGATCGCCCGCCTGCCGGGAGCAGTGGACACCTTCGTCCGGCAGCAGGTCGACTATCCGACGGTGAAGGTAAACGTCGACCGGATCAAAGCCGACGGGTCAGGACTCACACAGCGAGACGTGGCCAGCAGCCTCTTGATTTCGCTTTCCTCAAGCGGCCAGGTGGCCCCCAACCAATGGCTCAATCCGAAAAACGGCGTGAACTATAACGTTGCTGTACAGACTCCACAGTACGCTGTGCCGACGTTCGACGCCATGCAACGGACGCCAATCACGGCCGGTGTCGGCTCCCGCATCCAGCTCCTCGACAATCTGGCCAGTTTGCAGCGGACGAACTCGTCGGAAATCATCAGCCACTATAACGTGCAGCCTGTTATCGACGTTTACGCGAGCCCGGACCGTCGCGACTTAGGGGGGTTCGCCTCCGACGTGAACCGCATCATCGACAAGACGCGCCAGAGCCTGCCTCGAGGCACCACCATTGAGCTGCGCGGACAGGTCGATACTATGCAAAGTTCTTTCACGCGTCTGGCCGGCGGCATGGTTTTCGCCGTCCTTCTGGTCTACCTGCTGATGGCCGTCAATTTTCAATCGTGGCTTGATCCGTTCATTATTCTCACGGCGCTGCCCGGAGCCATGGCCGGCGTTCTGTGGATGCTTTACCTGAGCCGTACCACGCTGAGTGTTCCTGCCTTAATGGGCGCGATTATGGGCATCGGAGTGGCAACCGCCAATAGCATCCTTCTCGTCACGTTCGCCAATGATGAACGAGAGCAGGGCAAGAGCTCGACGGAGGCGGCCCTCTCGGCGGGATTCACGCGAATCCGGCCCGTAATCATGACCGCTCTTGCCATGATCATCGGCATGATTCCGATGGCATTGGGAATGGGCGAAGGAGGGGAGCAGAACGCACCGTTGGGCCGGGCCGTGATCGGCGATCTATTGCTGGCCACGTTTACCACACTGTTCTTCGTACCCATCATGTATAGCTGGCTCCGCACGAAGCCGCCGTTGAATCTTGACGCGGAAATTGCTCATGAAGCGGGTGAATAGGGGGTAGCAACAATGTTGAGCCGAATGGGAATCTCAAAACGAACTCTGTTCATCGCGGTGCTGCTAGGGGGAGCGGGGTTGGCTTCGGCGCTTCTCGCCGGCTATCTTCCGCGGAGAAGCACCACGCGACAGCTCGCCAATGCCGCAGCCAAGCTAAAGATCACGCCGCCCCTTGTCAATGCCGCGATTGTCACACGAGCGCCCAACCTGACTGAGGTGTCTTTTCCCGGCAGCATCACGCCCATCACCGAGGCATACGTTTTCGCACGCGCCGCCGGGTACTTGAAACGGCGATACGTTGACATCGGCGACCGGGTCTCCGCCGGACAATTGTTGGCGGAAATCGACGCTCCCGACCTCGATCAACAGGTGACGCAAGCGCAGGCTGCACTGGCGCAGGCCGAAGGCCAGCTCGGTCAGGCAGAGGCAACCCTGCTGCAACTGATCGCGACGCGGGACCTTGCGGCGGTCACATGGCAACGCTACCAGGTGCTGACGAAGACCGGTGCGGTATCGCGTCAGGCCGGCGATACGCAGTCGACGGCGTCCAAGACGGCCGACGCGAATGTGACGGCCGGCGAGAAGAACGTCGTGGCCGCGAAAGAATTCGTCCACGCCGCCAAGGCCACATTGGACAGGCTCATCACGCTTCAGGGATATGAGAAGGTCACTTCGCCTTTTGCGGGTATCGTCACGGCGAGGAACGTTGATGTGGGCGCGCTCATTTCCACAACGGGTTCCACTCAAGGACCCACCAGGCCAAACCCGGCTGGCCCCTCGGATGTCGCGAGCGGCGGCGAGATCTTTCGCGTCGCACAGATCGGCCGTCTGCGAGTTCTGGTGGCGCTCCCCCAAAGTGAAGCGTCGGGCATCCATGTGGGACAGGCAGCCAGTGTCAGCATCGAGGCGTTTCCGGACCGGTCGTTTCCAGGCCAAATCACCCGCACTTCGAGCGCCCTGGACGCCACATCCCGAACCCTGCTGACCGAGGTGCAGGTCGCCAACCCTACCGGTGTTTTGCTGCCCGGCATGTACACAACGGTTCGTTTCGCCACAGACCGGGTGGTTCCGCCTTTCCTGGTACCCGACGCCTCCCTTGTGGTGCAAGCAAACGGTACATCATTGGCGATGCTCCAGCCGCTGACCCAGCAGCAGTTGGAGAAAGCCACCGCGGCGGGAATGGATCGGGATGTGCTGGCCAAGGCAAAAGTTGTTCATTTCCAGAATGTGCAGCCCGGCAGGGACTATGGCACGACGCTCGAAATCCTCGACGGCTTACATGATGGTGACTACGTTGTGGTCAGCCCCGGTGATGCAGTCAAGGAAGGCGCCATTGTACAAGTGGCAGTCGCGAGTCAGACCACGAGTGACGCCGCGAGTAAAGCCCCGAGTAAAGCCCCGAGTAAATAGGCCCCGGTTAAATAGGCTATGAGGTCCCTTATTCATTCCACACTCCTGTCGATCCTTGCTTGCGGGTTCGCGCTTCCACAGAGCGGGGATAAAGGCGCGGGCGATCGAACGCCCCAAATCCAGCCTTCAGACGGCAGCCTCTTCGGCCGTCTGTTCAGCCCCTACAGAGCACCGGAAGTCTCGCGGGTGAATATGCAGAATTCTCAACGCATCTTCGACCTGATGCGCGCCGGCCAACTCTATTTATCGCTCGACGACGCCATCGCACTTGCGCTTGAAAACAATCTGGATATCGAACTGGAGCGTTTCCTGCCGAAGATTTCCGATACGGATCTCTTGCGGGCCCATGGCGGCGGACTGCTCCGTGGGTTGAGTCTGCTGGTAAATGAACCTCCTCCCGGTATTGGCGGACCCAACGGCCCGCTCTTGACGAACCTCACAGCCGGATCTACTCCCTCGCCGCTCGTGAACACGAACTTCTCGGACATCGCACTGATAAGCCAGCAACAGAACAACCTTTCGGTAACCGGAGCGATCCCGATGTCGAACGGCCCGGCGATTCCTCAATATGATCCGATCATCTCCGGCCTTGTGAATGGGCAGCACCTGACAACGCCCGAGGACAGTACGATCCTCACCGGTTCGAATTGGTTAGCCCAGAACGTGGTAGACGCAAACGCCGGTATGAATGTGGGGCTCTCACCGGGAACTCAGCTAAGCGTCAACTTCAATAACAGCCGATACTCCACGAACGCCACTCGCTACACGTACAATCCGTTTGTCAATTCCAGCATCGGTTTCACAATCACACAACCGCTACTGCAGGGCTTTGGCGCGAGCTTGAACAAGCGATATATCCGCATCGCACGAAACAGCCAGAAGGTCGCCGACCTTGTTTTCCGCCAACAGGTGATTGACACGGTCTCCGGCGTGGCGCGCCTCTATACCGACCTCGTCAGCTTGATTGAAGACGTCAAAGTCAAACAGGAAGCTCTCCGTCTGGCGCAGCGGCTTTACGAGGACAACAGGAATATGGTGGACCAAGGTACCCAGGCGCCGATCGAAGTCACCAGGGCAAATGCCGCGGTCGCTGCCAGCCGGCAGGCGCTGATTACGGCGGAAGGCCTGGTCCGGCAGCAGGAACTGATCGTGAAGACGGCCATCACCCGTGGGGGACTCGAGAATTCCCAATTGCTGGCAGCTCACATTATTCCTACCGATACGCTCGCTGTTCCGGACCAGGAAGCCGTTCAGCCGCTAGCGGACCTGGTCGGCGAGGCGATCCGAAATCGTCCCGATCTGGCGGGCGCCGGTCTTCAGGTTGAAAATTCGGAGATCAGTTTGAAAGGCTCGCTCAACGCGCTGAAACCGCAATTGAATCTGGTGGGAACCGCCCTGAACAGCGGTATGGCAGGCGATCTGAATCCTCTTGCCGGTACGCCCACCGGAAGCTTAAATCCCGGCGGATATGGCACGGCGTTAGACCAACTCTTTCGACGCGACTTCCCGTCCTACGGAGTTGGGCTGCAATTGACGCTGCCGTTACGGAATCGTGTCGCCCAAGCGGATGCTGTGCGCGATGAATTACAGGTGAGGCAGGCCCAAGTGCGCCGTCAGCAGTTGCAGGATCAGGTGCGCCTGGAGGTGGCCGATGCCGAGGAATCTTTGCGGCAGGCGCGTGCCGCTTATGAGGCGGCGGTGGAGGCCCGCCGTCTACAGGAGCAGTCGGTCAACGTGGAACTGCAGACGTTCGCCGTCGGGCTCTCCACCAATCTCACGGTGATCCAATATCAGAACTACCTCGCACAAGCGCGCTCCACGGAAGCCGCTTCCAAAGGTGCCTACATCAAAGCGAAGCTTGCCCTGCAGCGGGCTACCGGCACCACCCTGGACCAGCATCACGTTGCGATTGATGAAGCTTATAGGGGCCAGGTCAAGCGTCCGCCCAGTGCGCTTCCGGGGGCAGCCCGATAGAGTGCGGTCCTTCCCTTAGCCGGTGCAGCTTTCCGTTCGTCGAGAGTTCTGCGCCGGCCCTTTTTTGCGTGGATGGGTTTGCGTGGGCTCGTCGCCCACGCTGGCGTGAAGCCAAGCGTCCCTCTCCCCGTAGAACTCCTCGCTGCCACGGATCCGGTAGGTGATAGCGTCATCCCATGTCACGGACGCGTGACATTGAGAAGGCTCGCCTGGTCCCGTAAGGACTCGCGCACTCTTCATACCCAGCGAGTGACTGGACATTCTTCAGACGTTCCATCGGCCGGGAATTCCGCGGACAACCTTAATCTCCAGGATGAGGCGGGAATCAGTCTTATCAAACGCAGCTCAGGGAACACTTAGACGGGTTGGAAAACGAGGCGGCAACTGATTCGCATTGCGCGACCAGTGCCGCCTCAGGGGGCAGGAAACTAGAGGGGACTAATGAGCGAGGGGTTACTGCCTTCCGGGCGAATAACGGCCCAATTCGGAAACAAGAGCCCGTGCTGCCGCCGGCGCCGGCACGTCGCCCGTGAGAACATCCTGGCTTCGAACCTTGTGCCCATAGAGTTTGCGGTCTTCGCTCCCGTCGCGGCTCACGACTGTTCCATCCAACGAAATCCCGGCAAAAACGCCACGCGTCCTCGAGTACGATAGGATCTCCGCGTGCAACAGGATGTCCGTATCCGCCGCGCCGGTTCGTCCGACCGGACCAGCCGCAGCGGATGCGTCGCCGCCGATCGTGAACTTGTCTGAGGCCAGCTTTTCCATACCGTGGCGGTTCATCACCAGCATGACAACGTCGGTCGATTCTCCGCCGATTTGGGCGCCAAAGCTACCGCCGCCGAACTTGATCGCGGCGGGACCTCCCCAGTCCCCTCCGCGACGGCAGAGTGCGAAGCCACGACCGTACTCACCGCCAACCAGGAAGGCTGCTTTCTTGAGTCCGGGGACAATCATGACACATTGGGCTTTCGCCAGGAGATCTTGTGGTAGGCCCTTATCGGGAGCGGAGAGGATCTCATGAAGCACGGTGGTCGCTGTCCGCAATCTCTCGTCTGGAGCTTGCTCCTGGCCGTGAAGTACGCCAAGCGCCAAGCCCATAATCAAAAACGTTCTAAACATATAATCGGCTCCTTAACTGAAATAACGAAGAATAGGCTCTTCGATTGAGATTTATCTACGCGATTTGCAGGCCTACACCGGCACGATCACCATTTCGTCTTTGGGGATCCCATCGATCATTGCCATACCAACGTGCAGATGCTGATCGATCAATTGGTGCGGTGTATGCGCCATCCATTCGCCAAGCGAGATGTCCTCGTAGTGGGGGCTCTTGAACATCTCAAGAAACACCAGGTCGGTATCGCCCGTGTTTTCGACGTAATGGGGCGTGGATTGCACGACGTAGCCTACGTCCCCCTCTTCAAAGTCCATCGTCCGGGCACGGGAGTCGCCGATGAAAACGGTCATACGTCCCTTTCCGCTGACGTAATACTGCCACTCGTCCGCATTCGGATGCCAGTGCAACTCACGCAATCCGCCCGGCTTCAGTCTCACCATTGCCGCGGAAATCGGAGTCACTGGAAAGACTTTCGAATCGACGATCTTTACTTCGCCTCCCGCAGTTACCTTGGTCGGCTTCATCTGGCTCGGGCGAAAGTCGAATCGTCGCGGCACCACGCCTGTCCCTTGCGCCGCCTGAGCCTGTTCCGTCTTCAGATCGCCGGGCAGACTGGCTTGAAAAATGAACAACTCTTCCCTCGGTACGTTGTTGAACGTCGATTCCTGGACGCTGAAGTTCTTCGCTAGCACCTCTTTGGGGGTGTGCGTTAACCAATCGGTAATCAGGAACGTGCCGAATTCGTTAAAGTTCCCGTCATCGAAAACCAGCAGAAATTTGCACCCGTCCGGTCCCAGGCCCTGGATGGAATGCGGAACCCCTTTAGGAAAGAGCCACAAGTCACCCTCGCTCACGTCGCTGACGAAGCTTCTGCCTTCTTGATCTACCGCAGTAATGCGCGCGCTGCCGTAAAGCATGATGGCCCATTCCGCCTCCACGTGCCAGTGGAGTTCGCGGACGCCGCCCGCGGTAAGGCGCATCTCGACGCCTGCGATCGTCGTTGAGATCGGCAACTCGCGTACCGTCACCTGCCGCGTCCATCCTCCGCCCGTAATCCGCTTCCGGGCGAGAGCGAACGAATACTTGAACGGGGACACCGTCCCGCGATCCGTCGCCGGACCCCACGCGGAGCTCGGGTTTTCCGCCTCCAGGGCGCTGTTGTTTGGGCCAGGCTCGCGCTCATTCGGCAAATGATGATCGGGCGATCGATCAGGCTTCTTGGCGGAATCCTGGGCATTGGCAACTGCCAGCGCCGAGAGACCCGCCAGTGCCGCCGACCCGGCGTGAAACATGCCTCGCCGGGTGATTCGATG
>JAOAPT010000053.1 GCA_025463045.1 Candidatus Solibacter sp. | reverse complement strand
ACCGCTAGGCGAGTTCCAGACCTTCGATCACCTGCTCGTCGGTGAGTTCGGGTTTGACCAGCGGATGATCGATCAGTTTGGCGAGCGATTCGTACGTCTCGAGCGGGGCCATTACTTCTTGCGCCTGACCGGAGTACGCGCCGGCGCGGAGGCGGGCGCACCGCAATTCAAGCCGAGCGATTTGCGCTCATTGCAGGCCTGCGTGGCCTCGTCGCTCTTGGGAAAGCGCTTGATCACTTCCATGAACTCGGCGGCGCCATCCGTTTTGTGTCCGGGCGTTTTGACCAGCGCGCGGCCCTTGTAGAGCAGGGATTCGGCGGTCTTATTGTTGTCGGGATACTTCTCCAACACCATGTCGAATTCCTTGATCGCGTCGTCGTAGTTCTTCTGCCCGTAATGGATCAGCGCGATGTAGAACTGCGCGTTGGGAGCGAGATCCGTGTTGCCGTAATACCTCAAATAGTCGGCGAATTCCTGGGCAGCCAGATCGTACTTGCCGCCGCTGTAGTCTGCGCGCGCCGTCTCATAGAGCTTCTGCGCGGACATCGGCGGCATGTCGGACCCACCCGCCACGGGAGCACCGCCGGTACTGGTCGCGCCCGGAGCGGGAGGCGGAGGCGCCTGCATCACTTTGATCGAATTCGAAATGTCGGTGAGTTGGGCCTGCATCCGGCCCAAGATTGCGGTGAGGTCGCCTACGGCCTGTTGCAACGTGCGGACATCGCCGCCCATCTCGTTGACACGCGTGCCGAATCCCTGGAGGGGCGCGGTCACCTTATCCGTCTGGTCGCGGAGGTTCTTGTCGAGACTGCTGGTGATCACGGCCACACCGGTGTTCGCGCGATTCGCCGCCTCGATCGCCTGGCGCGCCAGTTCGGTCACGGTGGCGAATTTCTCGTCCTGCGACCGTTGAAGGTCTTTGATCTGCTGCTGGAGCAGCGCAACATCGCGCTGCAGTTCCTGGATTTCCTTGCTGGCGGCGGGTGCAAGCACCGGCGCTGCGAGCAATATGCAAATCAAGAGGCTTCGGGATTTCATACACTTCTCCTAAACGAGGACGGGGCGGCGGTGAGGCCGCCCCGCCCAGGCGCTACTGGACTCTCTTTATCCTACTGCCCGGGAGCGAAGTGGACACGCCGGTTCTTCTGCCAGCAGGTCTCGTTCCCTTCGGTGCACTGCGGACGTTCCTTGCCGTAGCTGATGGTCTTCAGCCGGTCGGCCGGAACACCGAGTCCCTGGAGGAACTCCTTGGCGGCGCTGGCGCGGCGGTCTCCCAATCCGAGGTTATACTCGGCGGAGCCGCGTTCGTCGCAGTGGCCCTCGATCACGATCGCCGCACCCGGGAAGTCGTTGAGGATCGCCTTCAGGGCAGCGGCATCGCGTGTCAAAATGTCACGCCCGTCGCTGCGAATGTCGGTCTTATCGTAGTCGAAGAACGCATCGGAAAGCTCGGTGTCGATGCGTTGACCGAGCGTCGCGACGGTAGCCGGCGCGGGTGGCGGCGGCGGGGGCGGGGGCGCTGCGACATTGACGGTCGCCGAAGCCGTGGTACTTCCCCCCGGACCGGTCGCGGTCAGGGTGTAGGTCGTGGAATCGCTCGGGTTCACCCGGCGATTGCCGGTACTCTGCACGGTGCCGATCCCCTGGTCGATGGAGACGCTCGTGGCATTCCCGCTCACTTCCCAACGCAAGGTCGCCGACTGGCCGCGCTGTATGCTGGTCGGCTCCGCCGTGAACTGCGCCACGGTCGGAGCTGCCGGCCTCACCACCGGAACATCGGTCGCCGGCGGTGGGGGTGCCGGCGGGGGCGGCGCGGGGACCTTTTTCTTGCATCCCGCCGCGAACATCGCTAGCGAAACCGCTAAAACGATGGTGGACAACTTTCGTTTACTGAACATGAACATCGCCTCCTAAACTTGCCCTACTTGCCCCAAACCGGCCGTTCGTTATCCCCGACCGTGGTCAGTTGCTGCAACTGGGTACCGTTCGCCAGCATCGACCAAATCTGGCTGGAACGTCCGCGAGTTTTTGCGAAGACGATGTGCGCGCCATCGGGCGCCCAACTGGGATTCTCATTCTTGCCATCGCCGTGCGTCAACTGCACATAATCCCTATTTGCAACACTCATGGTGAAGATGTTGAAGGCGCCCGTGGCATAGCCCTGGGTCCAGGCAAAAGCGATGTGCTGCCCGTCGGGATTCCACGACGGGTTGGAAGCTTCTCCAGTACCCGCCGTCAACCGTTCTACGTCCGCCCCATCCATATTCATCCGGTAAATCTGCTGCGGACCGGAGCGACCCGACGTGAAGACAATGTCGGTGCCGGTCTTCGGATTTACTTTCGGCTCCACTTCGATGGCGCTGGACGAAGAGATCGGCCTAAACCCCGTTCCGTCTAAATTCGCGATGAAGATCCGGCAACAGACTCCATTCCCCGCGGAAGAAGCGTAGACTATCTGCTTCCCGTCGGGCGTGAATGAACCTGCCTGATTTACAGACGCGGTCTGGTTGTAATACCGCAAATCCCGGACCGGATCCACCGAAAAGATAAATATAGCAGGTTGCCCCGGCCGCCAGCTAGTAAACGCGATTTTACTACCGTCCGGAGATACGTTCGGATAAGTCGAAATGCTATTGAAACGCGTGATCTGGCGCTGATTTTTTCCATCGGGATCCATCATCCAGATTTCTTTGTGGCCGGTGCGGTTCGAACTAAAAAAGATATGCGTACCGAATAGGGATTTTCCCCCAAACAGCCCGACGATATCGGCCGCGAACTCGTGGGCCACCTTGCGCGCGCCCGCCTCGTCCACCGACCCAAGATAGCGGTTGCCGATCAACTGCCCATTTGTCGGGTTGCCCTTGCTCAGATCGTATAGCCACCCCTGGAGCACGAAGACTCCGTTTTGCACCGCGGTATAGCCCGACGCCATGTATCGCGCCTGCGCCGGCGGGTTCGCCCAGTCCTGCATCCAGTGGCCGCCGCCATTGGTTGGCTGCGTTATCTGCGTGCTCCGACCCCGCGGATTGTCGGCCGGCGGAGGCGGCGGCTGCTGGAAATCCGAAGGCTGCTGCGGCACGAACAACGGCAGAAAACTCTTGGAGACAATCTTGAAAAGCCCTGAGCTATTCACGTCGGCGTAGAGCGTCTCGTTGAAGGCGGCCATGAATTTCTGAGCATCCCCGGAGCCGCGAAAGTCCGGGATCGCGATTACCGGCATCCCGCCATCTTTACTCACCTCGATCTGAATGGGGCGCTGCTGGGCGGTCAGCACGAGCAGAGCTCCAGCCGACGCCAACACGAAACAGATTACTTTCTTCATGCCTGTGTTCCTCTAACGCTTCAATTGAAATAGGAATTCGATGTCCGCCTCGTTCTTGGGAAATCCGGCGGGCATTGCGGGAAATGGCGAAGCGTCCATTACGGCGCGCTGCGCGGAAATATCGAGCGACGAATTGCCGCTCTTCTGCGTAATGTGGATGGCGGTTGCCGACCCGTCGCGATGCAGCGTGAACGTCACACCCACGATCGGGTTCGAGCTCGCCCGTATGTCGGAGGTGTTCCACTTTTCCGCCACGCGCTTGCGCAGCAGATCGGCGTATGCCCCGAACATCGTGCCGAACGGCGAACTCGAGCCAATTCCGATATTGCCGCCTCCCGCGATGCCGAAATCCGGTGTGTTCGCGCGCGTGCCCGCGTTGCTGTAGATCTGGTTCGGCTGGTCCTGCTGCTTCGCCCGCCACTTGTCCGGCTGCGACGACGCTTCCGAAGGGCGCACCAACTTCTTAGCATCCCGGCTTGGCAGCGGGATCGCCTTTGGATCGGGCAGCTTCACTTTCGGCGTAGGCTTCGGCTTGGAAACAGGCGTCGGCACCTGCGATTCCGTGTCCACCGCCACCGGATTTTTCGGAGCATCGCGCTGCGGCAGCGGAATCGTCGCCACCGGATTCACGGTCACCGACCCGTACCGCCCGCCATCCCGATCGCCGAGCGTGATGCGGTCGTGATTCTGCACCCAACTCACGCCGATGATGGCCGCCACCAGCGCCGCGTGAAATGCAATCGAACCGGCCAGTGGACGGCCGATGCGTTCCGGCTGTTCGAAAAGGTCGGCGCTCGACATTACTTGCGGCCCTTCGTTGAATCGTCCGGCTGCGTCACCATATTGACCGGCAGCCCCGCCGCGCCCAACTCCGCGGTCACCTGCGCGATCGGGTCCCAGATGGTTTCTTTATCCGCACGCACATATACGCCCTTCGCCTGCGGATACTTCTGCTTGATCGTTGAGGCCAAGCTGTTGATGTTGACGGCGTCGGTATTCAGTTTGACCAGGCCATCCTTGGTGATCGTCACCACCGGCAGATCCTTCGCCGTATCTTTCGTGAAGCGCGTCTTGGGGACATCCACCTCGATGCCGAACTCCATCACGTGCGCCGTCAACATGAAGATGATCAGCAGCACTAGTACGACGTCGACAAACGGAGTGACGTTGATCTCGGCCAGCGCCGGAGAACCATTGCGCCTGCGCGATCCCAATCCGCCGCCATTGGTGGAAATGGCCATCGGCTATTCTCCGAAAGTGCGATCGGCCATATTCAGGAACTCCATCGCGAAGTCGTCCATACGCGAGGCGATCTCGCGCGTGACGTGGCCGAAATAGTTATAGAAGATCGCCGCCGGAATCGCAGCGAACAGCCCGACGGCCGTGGTAATCAGCGCTTCCGCGATACCCGGTCCAATCGCCTTGATGCTGGTCGAACCCATCTGACTCAAATCTTCGAACGCGCGAATGATGCCGAGCACCGTCCCCAAAAGCCCGATAAATGGAGTGACACTCGCGGTCGTCGCCAGCCAGCTCATATTACGTTCCAACTTCGCGACCTCTTCGTTCACGCCCACCTGCAGCGTGCGCTCGAGCGACGGCCGGTTCACGATGCTGCCGCGCGCCTTCACCTGGCGCTCCAGCTCTTCGTAGCCGAAATCGAACACGGCGACCAGGGGCGACGGACGGAACTGCTCGCTCGCCAGCATCACGGATTCCATGCCGGTCGATTTGCGAAAGGCGCGCAGAAAACGACCGTTCGCCTCGCGCGCGCCGCGGAGCGCGGTCATTTTCGAAAAAATAAACGTCCAGGAAGAAACCGAAAAACAGACCAGGATGACCAGAACCGCCTTACCCGCGGGCCCTGTGTGCTGGACCATGTCCCAGAGATCTGTCTGCAGGAGGAAGGCAACGGGACTCTCGAGGATCAAATCGTCTCCTAATTTCAAATCTAACATAAGGACGCGGGAGATCCGGAAAAAGTCGGTGGGGTGAAGTACGGGTGCCGCGAAAGTTGTGCCACAATCGGCTCAGAATGTTGTTGGAACTCGTGGTCGAGAATTACGCCGTGGTCGAGCGGTTGCGCGTTCACTTTCACGCCGGGCTCAACCTGCTCACCGGCGAAACCGGAAGCGGAAAATCCATTGTGGTCGACGCGCTCGGCCTGCTGCTGGGCAGCCGCGCCTCGGCGGAGATGATCCGCACCGGAGCGTCGCGGGCGCGCGTCGCCGGCATCTTCGAAGTCCGCGATCACGGCGCGCTCCGCCGCCTTCTGGAACCGGCGGGACTCGAACTCGAAGAGGGCGAACTGCTCGTCGAACGCGAAATTCTGGGCAGTGGAAAGTCACGAGCCTTCGTCGGCAGCCGCCCCGTCTCGGTGTCGCTCTTGAAGGATCTCGCGCCTTTTTTGGGCGATATTCACGGACAACACGATCAGCAGCTTTTGTTTTCGACCGAAGCGCAGCGCGACATGCTCGATTCCTTCGCCAGCAATCGCGAGCTTCTCGATCGCGCCGCCGCGCTCTATCAGGAATGGCGCGCCTCCGCCGTCGAACTCGAGGAGTTGGAGCGCAACGAGCAGGAGAAGCTCCGCCTGCTCGATCTGTGGAGTTTCCAGCGAAAAGAGATCGAAGGCGCGGAGCTCGAGCCCGACGAGGATACCGCGCTCGAAAACGAACGCCGCGTCCTGCAGAACGTGCAGAAGCTCCAGGAGAGCGCCGGCACGGCATACGACGCCGTCTTCGAGAGTCCCGAATCGGCGCTCGGCCTTGCGCGGATCGCCGCCAAACGCGTCGACGAACTCTGCCGCATCGATTCCTCGCTCGAAAGCCTGCGCGAGCACTTGAAATCTGCGGAACTCAGCTTACAGGAAGTGGCCTACACGCTTCGCGATTATCTCGCGGGACTGGAGGCGAATCCCGGCCGGCTCGAAGAAGTCGAGACGCGACTCGAGGCGATCGGCAAACTCAAACGGAAGTACGGCCAGTCGATCGCCGAGATCCTCACTTTCCTCGAGGAAGTGCGCGCGCAGATCGCGACGGTCGAGCACGCCGGAGAACGCATGGAGGCGCTCCGCAAGCAGCAGAAGCGGCTCGCCGAAGAGTTCGAGAAGGTGGCGCGCGCGCTCACCGAGGCACGCAAGTCCGCCGCCCGCCGCCTGGAGAAGCGCGTCGAGGCCGAACTCGCGCAACTCGCGATGGAGCGGACGGTTTTCCGCGTCGACATCGCGGAAGCGCCGTGGTCCCCCGCCGGCGCCGACCGCATCGAATTCCTGGTGTCCCCCAATCTCGGCGAAGAGCCGCGCCCGCTCGAAAAGGTCGCGTCCGGCGGTGAAATCTCACGTCTCGCCCTCGCCTTGAAGACCTGCCTCGCCGGTCCCAAGACGAGCATGGTGCGGACCCTCGTCTTTGACGAAGTCGACACCGGCGTTGGCGGCTCCGCGGCCGAGGGCGTCGGACGGCGCTTGAAAAAACTCGCCGCCGCCAGCCAGGTGCTCTGCGTCACGCACCTCCCGCAAATCGCGAGTTTCGCCGACCACCACTATCGCGTGGAAAAGCAGGAGTCCGGCGGCCGCACGGTCGCGGTCATCGAGGAGTTGGACGCTGCAGCACGCACGCGCGAGGTTGGCCGCATGCTGAGCGGCCAGAAGCTCACGCCCGAAGCGCTGAAGAACGCCGAGCAGTTGATCAAGATGAGTGTGGCGTAGAGCGGCTCGATTTCTGTTACCAGCCGAGCCGCTTTACTCTCGGCACGAAATCGAAATGCTTATCGCGACTGATCACCGGCAATGAATGCTGGCGTGCGAGAGCGGCAATCCAAACGTCGTTGGCTGGGATCGGCCGCCCGGCCAGCTTGAGTTCCCCGCGTAAGATTGCGTACTCACCGGCGGTCGTCTCATCGATGCGCAGGACGCGACAGTTCGGCAGCAACTCCAGTAGCCACCTCTCATAGCGAACGCGATGCCGCGATTGACCGATTCCCGAACGATACTCCCCGAGAACAATGACTGGCAGTGCCAACTGTCGTCCGCCCGCCAGGACCGGTTCCAGACGCGGATCACCATTCGCCATAGCCGAGAGCCCGTTTGTGTCAAGGATCACTCTCGATCCTCAGGCTCAATTTGATCGAATTCCTGCTTGATCAGCCGATCGATGCGCGACGTTTCCTTGTGAAGTGCCCGTAATTTCCCGAACGATTTCATCCATGGTCGCTCCTCCGCTCCGCGGGCCGTCAACTTTTCCCCCAGTGCCTCTGATACCAATTCGCGAAAGGGAATTCCCCGTTGGGCAGCGACGGACTTCGCTCGCCGGAAGAGCGCGTCGGGTATTTCCAGCGTCGTCTTCATTACAATCCTGATTTTCCCATATTTATGGGTGCCTGCGAACCATTGCACCTCTCGCTTCTCTGGTATTCGTGGTGTATGGACTTCAATCGTTTCACTGAGAAACTGCAGGAAGCGGTTCGGGCCGCCCAAAGCATAGCCGTCCGCTACGGACACCAACAGGTCGATGTCGAGCATCTGCTCGCCGCCCTACTCGAGCAGGAAGGTGGACTCACCGCCTCCATCCTGACACGCGCCGGGGTCAACGTCGACGCACTCAAGCGCCGCATCGAAAGCGAACTCGAGCGTCTCCCCAAAGTCTCCGGATCCACCAGCGGCGTCGACCAGATCTACGTCACGTCGCGCCTCAACAAACTCCTCGCCGCGGCCGAAGACGAAGCCAAGAAACTCAAGGACGAGTATGTCTCCGTCGAGCACGTCCTGCTCGCTGCCGTCGATATGAAGGATCTCGGCGTGCCCCGCGATCGCCTGCTGCAGGCGCTCCGCGAAGTGCGCGGCAGCCAGCGCGTCACCTCGCAGAATCCCGAGGGCACTTACGAGGCGCTTGAAAAATACGGCCGCGATCTCACCGTCGCCGCCGCCACCAACAAGCTCGACCCCGTGATCGGGCGCGACGAGGAAATCCGCCGCGTCATCCAGGTGCTCTCACGCCGTACCAAGAACAATCCCGTGTTGATCGGCGAACCGGGCGTCGGCAAGACGGCGATCGTCGAGGGCCTCGCCGTCCGCATCGTGCGCGGCGACGTGCCCGAAGGCCTGAAGAACAAGCGTGTCGTCGCGCTCGACATGGGCGCGCTCATCGCCGGCGCCAAGTACCGCGGCGAATTCGAAGAGCGCCTGAAGGCCGTCCTCAAAGAAGTGCTCGATTCGGCCGGTGAGATCATCCTCTTCATCGACGAACTGCACACCGTCGTCGGCGCGGGCAAGACCGAAGGCTCGATGGACGCCGGCAATCTGCTCAAGCCGATGCTCGCGCGCGGTGAACTCCACTGCATCGGCGCCACCACGCTCGACGAGTACCGCAAGTACATCGAGAAGGACGCAGCGCTGGCCCGCCGCTTCCAACCTGTGATAGTCGACCAGCCCTCGGTCGAGGACACCATCTCCATCCTGCGCGGCTTGAAAGAGCGTTACGAAGTTCATCACGGAGTGCGCATCAAGGACTCCGCGCTGGTCGCGGCCGCGATCCTCAGCGACCGCTACATCACCGACCGGTTCCTGCCCGACAAAGCGATCGACCTCGTCGACGAAGCCGCCGCGCGCCTGCGCACCGAGATCGACTCCATGCCCGCCGAACTCGACGAGATACGCCGCCGCATCATGCAGCTCGAAATCGAACGCGAGGCGCTCCGCAAGGAAAAAGATAAGGCATCGCAGGAGCGTCTCGCGAAACTCGAGAAGGAGCTGGCCGACCTGAAGGCCGATTCCGACGCCCTGATGGCGCGCTGGCAAGCCGAGAAGGACGCCGTGCAACGCCTCCGCGCCTTGCGCGAGCAGGTCGAACAGACCAAGCTCGAGATCGACCAGGCCGAGCGGCAATACGATCTCAATCGCGCCGCCGAATTGAAGTACGGCAAGCTTGCCCAGCTTGAGCGCCAATTGGCTGAGCAAGAGCAGGCCACAAAGCAAAAGAGCGGTCCACGGCTCATTAAGGAAGAGGTCGATGAGGAGGATATCGCCGCCGTCGTCAGCCGCTGGACCGGTGTCCCCGTCACCAGGCTGCTCGAAGGCGAAATGCAAAAACTCCTCCATCTGGAGGAGGAATTACACAAGCGCGTGATCGGCCAGGATGAGGCCGTGAAGGCGGTCGCGGAGGCCGTAATCCGCGCGCGCTCCGGCCTGAAAGATCCGCAGCGCCCGATCGGCAGTTTCATCTTCCTCGGCCCCACCGGCGTCGGTAAGACCGAGCTCGCGCGCGCCCTCGCCGAATACCTCTTCGACGACGAGCACGCGATGATTCGCATCGACATGTCGGAGTACCAGGAGAAGCACACCGTGTCCCGCCTGGTCGGCGCGCCTCCCGGCTACGTCGGCTACGACGAAGGCGGCCAGTTGACCGAGGCCGTGCGCCGCCGGCCTTACTCCGTAATCCTGTTCGACGAAATCGAAAAGGCGCATCACGACGTCTTCAACATCTTGCTGCAAGTGCTCGACGATGGCCGCCTCACCGATGGCCAGGGACGCACGGTCGACTTCAAGAACACGATCGTGATCATGACGTCGAACGTGGGCAGCGCCCGGATCCTGGAGTATCGCGGCGGATTCTCGGGTTCCGATTTCGAAAGGATGAAGGAGGCCGTGCTCGACGAAATGCGCCACCACTTCCGCCCCGAGTTTCTCAATCGCCTGGACGAAATCATCGTCTTCCATGCGCTCAGCGAGGAGCATCTGAAGCAGATCGTCGAAATTCAGCTGGAGCGTCTCCGCGCCCGCCTCGCCGAACGTCACATCACGCTCGAACTCACCGATGCCGCGCGCGCGAACCTGGTCCACACCGGCTACGACCCGCACTACGGCGCCCGACCCTTGAAGCGCGCCATCCAGAAGAAGATCGAGACTCCGCTCGGCCGCCTGCTCATTCAAGGCACCATCCGGGACGGCCAGCGGGCAAAGGCGGACGCGACTGAGGACGGCGACTTGGTTTTCACGGTGGAAGAGGCGCCCGTGGCGGCGTGACCGGCGCGCCCGCAATGACCCGCAATGATCAGCCGCCCGAAACGGGTTTGAGCGGCCGAACGCGAATGTGATCCCGCGTGACTACCCAGAAAGACCCGCCGAGATCCGGATGGGATTTCAGCAACGCGAACGCCACGTCCGCGACATGTTCGGGTGATTCCGGCGTGATGCGGAACAAAACGACCCCGCTACCTGCCGGCAAACCCCACCGGAAAATGAGCTCGCCAAAGTCCTTGTCGAACGTCAGCAGAATCCTCTGCTCGCTCGCACACAGCGCCGCGACTTCCTCGTCCGGGATGCCGGGACACTCCTCAGCCACCGAGAACACTCCCCACCCGGCCTCGCGCAGCGCTTCCAGCGCCTGCCGCGGGAAATTCTCGTCGGCGAGAAACTTCATGCGGTCTTAAAGGGATAGACTTTCTCTTCGCGGAGAAGCTCGCTCGCGTAGGCGAGACAGGCCCGAATATCCTCCTCGGTGAGGTGTGGATAGCTGGCCAGAATCTGCGTGTGACTCCAACCCGCCGCGAGTAGGTCGACCACGAACTCGACCGCCATCCGCGTGCCTCGGATGACCGGCTTCCCGGTCAGGATTTTGGAATCGATTACGATCCGATCATTCAAAGGCATAGTGCCTCCCTACTACCTTAGCGTCTCCAGATACTCGCCTGTCGAAGCATCGATCAACACCGAGAAGTTCGACGTCCCCACCGATTCTCCCCACACGATTCGCCACGCGGGGTCGGAGTGCTTGGCCGTCTTTTCCAACAGCACCGTGATCGGCTTGCCGGGATTCTTCTTGTCGTAATCAGCGGCGTGGCTGGTGGGTTTCTCCATCGCCGTCTTATACGCCGCGTCCGTGTCTACTTTCACGGCCGCCATCAGGAACGGCGAATTCTGTCCGCTCTTGCCGCTCCATCCCTCTTCCGGTCCGGCAAACGTGCCCTTGTGCAGATTGCCCTCGCCTTCAACGATCGAATACGTATAGCTGCGCGATTGGTTTTTCGCCGCCGAAACAAAAACGGCCTGCCAGGCGGGGGCCATCCCGGGAGCTCCGTCCTTGACGTCCGTCAAATGCATGCTCTGCATCTTCAACACCTGCGCATCCGGCGCCCAGGAACGTGCCATCTGGTACATCTTGAAGATGGCCGTCTGGCCGCCGACGGGCTCGAGCTTTTCGGGCTCCTTCTTCGCGGTCGTGGTGGAGGTCGGCGTGTCCGAACATGCCGTCAGAATCGCGAAGAGAGCACTGGCAAGGAAGATCGTTGACTTACGCATATGTACCTGCGTGCCCATTCTAGCAGCGGGATGTACCCCGCCGGGACGGCGACTTAACATTCGCTACTCGATTTTGGTGGGATAATCGGAGCAGTCACGGAGGTGGGTATGACCTCGAAGATTTGGGTGAGGGCAATCACGGTAGTCGCAGGTTCCGGCCTGCTTATTTCGTCGGCGTTTGGACAAGCTAAAGGCACGCCCACCACGCCGACAACCGGTGGCACCACGGGAACTGGAACCGGAACAGGTACCACCGGCACCACTCGCCCGACTACCACCACCACGACTCCCACAACTCCGACCCAGCCCAGCGTCTCGATCCCGCAGCCGATCTACGTCAGCGGCCGTGTGGTGCTCGAAGACGGCAGCGCTCCCCCGGAGCCGGCCACGATCGAGACGGTCTGCAACGGCAGTCCGCACGGCGAAGGCTACACCGATGGCAAGGGCTATTTCTCCATCGAACTCGGCGGACGAAACAACGCGATGATTCAGGACGCGAGCGAATTCGGCTCGTTCCATAGCGCGGCCGGCGGCATGTCTTCGAACTCGCTGGGCGGAACGTCCATGTCGGGCCTCGGCGGGAGCACCATGGATAGCGCGGAGCGGAAATACATGGGCTGCGACCTCCAGGCCAAGCTCACCGGATACCGCTCGCAAACTGTGCCCCTCGCCGGACGTCGACCGATGGACGATCCGAATGTTGGCACCATCTTGCTCCACCGTACCGGACCCGCCGAAGAGGGCAAGACCGTCAGCATGGTTTCCCTGCAGGCGCCCAAGGAAGCGAAAAAGGCCTACGACAAGGCCATCGACGGGCTGAAGAAGAAAAAGTTCGAGGACGCCCAGAAGAATCTTGAAAAAGCAGTGGAGGTCTACCCGAAATACGCCACCGCATGGTACGAACTCGGCATGCTGCAGGCCGGCCAGGGCAAATCGGACATGGCCCGGATGTATTTCCAGAAGTCGCTCGATTGCGATCCCAAGTTCATCCAGCCGTATTTGCAACTCTCCGTGATCGCCCTCCAGTCGCAGAAGTGGCAGGAACTCGTCGAGATCACCACCAAGACCGTGAAGCTCGATCCCTTCGATTATCCGCAGGCGTACTTCTTCAACTCGGTGGCCAACTACAACCTTCAGCAGTTCGATGCCGCGGAGAAGAGTGCGCTCGAGGCCGAGCGGTTGGATACGCGTCACAAGTACCCCAAGAACAGCCACCTGCTCGGGCTGATCCTGGCGATGAAGAAAGACTACTCCGGCGCCGCCGAACGGCTGAAGGCGTACATCAAATTTGCGCCTTCCGCCGACGACGCCGCGAAGGTGAAACAGCAACTGGCAGACGTCGAAAAGATCACCGCCGCCGCCAATCGCCAGTAAGACAGACCTCCTCTTTAACTCCCGGTCTGACCCTTACTTGCCCGGCACGCCGATCCTTCCCCGCGTCACGAAGTCGGTCATCGTCAGCAGCAGCAGAATCATCAGCCACATCAGTCCGCCCACCACAACGAGTTTCGTCAGCCGCGTGCTGTGCCGCACGTGCATGAAGAAGAGCGCCACCAACAGCATCTTGGTCACCGCGATGGCCAACGCCACCACGGTGCTGAATGCGCCGAGATCGACGTAGGCCACAGCCGTCGTCAACCCCGTCAGGAACAGCAGCGCGACCAGAACGCCGACGTACGTCCCCACCGTATCGATATGTTGTTCGTGATGTTCTTCTTGTCGATGATCGCTCATGCTATTTCCCCAAATGTCGGTCGATCAGATACAGCAGCGGGAACAGGAAGATCCAGATCACGTCGACGAAGTGCCAGTACAGCCCCGCGACGTCCACCGGCGTGTAGTAGTCCGCCGAGTAGATGCCCTTCTTCGCCTGCATGATCAACGTCAGAATAATTCCGACGCCGATCACCATGTGCAGCGCGTGCAGCCCCGTCATCGCAAAATAGAGCGAGAAGAAGAGCTGCGCATGCCCCTGGTCGTAGTCCTTCAAGCCCTCCAGGTGAAATGCCGCCTGGCCGGGGATGTGATGCTCATCGAATTTTTCCTTCCACTCGATCGCCTTCACGCCCAGGAAGACGCCGCCGAACAGCAGCGTGAGAATCAGGAAGATGATGATCATCTTCTGCTGCCCCAACTGCCCCGCGCGCACCGCCATCACCATCGTGAAACTGGAAAGCAGCAGCACGCCGGTGTTGATCGCCCCGAGCACCGCGTTCAGGCTGCTCGATGCGATCGCGAACACTTCCGGATACCAGTTGCGATATACCGTGTAGGCCGCGAACATGCCGCCGAAGAACATGATTTCCGTAATCAGGAAAATCCACATCCCCAACTGGGACGCGTCCTTCTGCTGCGCCGCGGTGTCGAACTGCACGCGCAGCGCGAGACTCTCTGTTTGAGCGTGGTTGGTCAAGCTATGATCAGCCAACTTCGATCTCCTCTCCCATGACCGTGCTGTAATCGTACGCGTCGTGGGACACAATCGGCGTCTCTTCGAAATTGTGAACCGGAGGCGGCGAAGACGTCCGCCACTCGAGTCCGGTCGCGCCCCACGGATTCGCCGGGGCGATCTTGCCGTAGCGCAGCGACCAGATGAAATAGATCATCGGGATCAGATAGCCCACCGCCAGAACGCTGGCGCCCGCCGTGGACAGCACGTTGAGCACCTGGAATTCTTCCGGGTACGCATGATAGCGGCGCGGCATCCCGAGGTAGCCCAAAATAAACTGCGGGAAGAAGGTGAGGTTGAAGCCCAGGAAAATCACCAGCGCCGAGAGCTTCGCCCATCCTTCCGGATACATCCGGCCCGTCATCTTCGGCCACCAGAAATGCATGCCGCCCAGGTAGCCCATCAGCGCGCCGCCCACCATGATGTAGTGGAAGTGCGCGATCACGAAATACGTGTCCGTCACGTGGATGTCCATCCCAAGCGCCGCCAGGAACAGCCCGGTCAGCCCGCCGACCGTGAACAGCCCGATGAAGCCGAACGCGTACAGCATCGGCGTCTGGAACACGATCGATCCTTTATATAAGGTCGCTGTCCAGTTGAACACTTTGATCGCCGACGGAATCGCGACGAAGTAACTCAGGAAGCTGAACACCATGCCCGCATAGAGCGACTGCCCGCTGACGAAAAGGTGATGGCCCCACACCAGGAAGCCGAGCACCGCGATCGCCACGCTGGAGAACGCCACGAAGCCGTAGCCGAAGACCGACTTGCGCGAGAACGTGCTGATGATCTCGCTGACCACGCCCATCGAGGGCAGAATCATGATGTACACGGCCGGGTGCGAGTAGAACCAGAACAGATGTTGGAAGAGCACTGGATCGCCGCCGCGCGCCGGATCGAAAATCCCCAGGTGGAACACGCGCTCCACGAAGAGCAGCACGATCGTCACCGCGAGCACCGGAGTGCCCAGCACCTGGATCAGGCTGGTCGCGTAGTTCGCCCATACGAACAGCGGCATGCGGAACCACGTCATTCCCGGAGCGCGCATGCGGTGCACGGTCACGATGAAATTCAGCCCCGTCAGAATCGACGAGAAGCCCGCCACGAAAATTCCAAGCGCCGTCGAGATCACCCAGCTGTTCGAGTATGACGTGCTGTACGGTGTGTAGAACGTCCATCCGGTATCCACGCCGCCCGCGATCATCGCGAACAGGCTGAACGCTCCGCCGATCACCAGCAGGTACCAGCTCAGCAGATTCAGCTTGGGGAATGCCAGATCGCGCGCGCCGATCATGATCGGCAGGAAGAAGTTCCCGAGCACCGCTGGTATCGATGGGATCAGGAAGAAGAAGATCATCGCCACCCCGTGCATCGTGAACAGCTTGTTGTAAGTCTGCGAGCTCACCAGATCGCCCTGCGGAGTCAGCAGCTCCACGCGAATCAGGGTGGCGAACGCGCCCCCGATAAAGAAGAAGAGCGTGATCGTGGCGAGGTACAGCAGGCCGATGCGCTTGTGGTCCTTGGTCAGAAGCCACGACTTCAGGCCGTAACTGGCGTTTAAGTAATGCTCGCGTTCAACAGCGGCTTCGGTAATCATATGGTTCTCAACGTTTCGCCGGAATCGCCGGCGGCGCGCCCGGACGGCCTTGCGAGGAGGTCCCGGTATCGATCGCGCCGGCCGCCGGCTTGGGGCCTAAAGATTTCACGTACTCCACGAGTTGCAGCACCTGGTCTTCCGAAACCAGGCCCGTGAACGTGGGCATTACCGGCTCGAAGCCGGCGACAATCTTCGCCTGCGGCTGCAGGATGCTCTCGCGAATGTAGGCCTCATCCGCCTTGACGGTGCCTCCGCCGGCAAGCTGCACCTGCTTGCCGAAGAGGTTCACCAGGTTGGGACAGCGGCCCGTGTTGTCTTCCTTGTGGCAGTTGTTGCAGGCCAGCGATTCGAACAGCTTCTTTCCGTTGTCGGCCAGCGAGCCTTCTGCGGCGCCGCCGCTCAGCCAGTTCTGATAATCGGCCGGCTCCATCACATACACCCACCCGATCATTCCCGAGTGGCGCGTTCCGCAA
This sequence comes from Candidatus Solibacter sp., assembly GCA_025463045.1. GTDB lineage: Bacteria > Acidobacteriota > Terriglobia > Bryobacterales > Bryobacteraceae > Solibacter. Next base: position 12,865 of record JAOAPT010000053.1, on the reverse strand, counting down.
TACTCCGCGCAGAAGAGATGATACTTGCCCGTCTTCGTCGGCGTGAACCAGGTGGTGGAGTAGCGCCCCGGCACCACGTCCTGCTTGGTGCGGAAGGCCGGCACGAAGAAGCTGTGGATCACGTCTTCGCTGGCCATAGTGACACGCACCGGACGGCCGACCGGAATGTGCAGCTCGTTGATCTCGCGCTGCCCTTCCATATGCTCCAGCTTCCACATCCACTGCTTGCCGACCGCGTAAATCTGGATCGCGTCGTTCGGCGGTTTGCTGGCGTTAAAGAAAATGCTCGCGCCCCACGTGAACATCACCATCGTCAACCCGAACGGAATCACGCTCCACACGATCTCCAGTGTGTAGCCCGTGTGCTGCACGTGCGGCAGTTCGCCTTCCGAACGCCTGCGATACTTGATCGCGAAGAAGAAAATGGCGCCGAAGATCAGCAGCGTGAAGAACACACTGACCGCGAGCAGAAAGTACAGGAGGTGGTCCACCTCGGGTGCGAGCGTGGATGCCTGTACCGGAAATAGCTGAAATTTACCCATCGTGTCTATCCAACCCGCCTGTCGGTGAAAGAAACGCTGCGCCGGTCATTGCGAACGTCGCGGCGCAGGAAGATGAAAAGGAACACGCCGCAAACCAGCGTGAACGATGCGCCGGCGAAGCGCACCAGGTTCATCACAACCGCCCCGTACTTTCCGGTGACCGGGTCGTAGTGGTAACAGAAAAGTAAAATCTGATCGACCGGCGAACCGATCTTGTTTTTCGACGCTTCCACCAGCCCCAACCGCACATCGCGCGGCTGATACTCCACGCCGTAGAAATAGCGCGAGAGCTTTCCCTCCGGAGTCAGCACCATGATGCCGCTCGCGTGCGCGAACTGGTCCGTCGCCTGATCGTATTTGTAGTGATAGCCCACCGTATCCGTGAGCGCCTTGATATTCGCTTCGTCGCCGGTCAGCAGATGCCAACCGTTGGCCGAGTTCGGCCGCGCGTAGCGCTTCAAGTACATCTGCTTCTTCGCCGCCGCCGTTTCCGGCGTATCCTTCGGATCGAAGCTCACCGCGACCACTTCGAAATCCTTGCCGGGATCGAGCGTCACCGCCTTCAGGCTGCCCGCAAGTCCATTCAGGATCTGCGTGCACAGCATGGGGCAGCGGTAATACACCAGCGCCAGAATCACCGGCTTGCCCTTAGTGAAGTACGTGGAGAGCGGAACTTCACGCCCCGCCTCATCCTTGAATTTGAGATCGAGCGGCACTTGCTGATCGAGCTTCTGATCGATTCCGACGCCCAACAGCGCGCCCGGAAGCGCAGGCTTCAGGTTGGAATCCTGCATCGTGCGCGTTGCCTGCGGCGGACCCAGCAACTGGCCCGGTTGGGCCAGCACAGCGCCTGCCATCAACAACGGCAGCGCCAGCAGTCCGGTAATGCGGGGATGTTTCACTTCTTTTGAACCTCTTTGGTGTTGACCTGCTCCGGCTGGCCCTTATTCGGCCCGACCACCGATTTCATTTCGGCCGCGGGCGGAGGCGCGTCGCCTTCCACAGCCTGCTTCTGCCCGAGTCCGCTCTCCGTGGGAATGCTGACGTTGCTCGCCGCGCCTTGCATGCCGGACTGGGCGCGCGCCGGTAGACCGCGCTGCGCCAGCACGTCGATTGCGCGGTCGATCGGAATCTTCACTACGCCCTTTTTCTGATCGACCCACGTGTAGCTGGTGAGATACTGATCTTCTTCGACGCGGATCGCCTGCAGATCCACCACCGGTGTCTGCTGCAACTGCGGTTGCGGGAAAATCTTGCGCGGTTCGACCTTATTCGCCACGCTCGTGTCTTCCCTCGATTGGAAGAACTTGACCAGCCCGAGCAGCAGTACGAGCGAAACCACCGTGATCGCTATCAGCGCCACCAGGAACTTGCCGACCGCCCAGACGTTGACGTCGGAAGTCTCGTACCCGGGTTTTTGCGGGTGCTTAGTCTCGTCCATGTTCCAAAACCTCCTCCAGGTGCGGAGCGTTCACCGGCATCAGCGGACGCTTCTCCAACTGCGTCAGGAAGTACGCCAGCCAGAGCCCGACCAGGCCGATCGGCACCGTGAAATCCATCCAGCTCAACCCGAACGATTGCTTCAGGAAGCTGGGCGTGATCAGCCAGTACAAATCGACGAAGCGCATCACCAGAATAAACACCGCGATCGAAGCCAGCAGCTTGAAATTGCGTTTGAGATCGCGCGACAGCAGCAGCGCGAACGGCAGCACGAAGTGCCCCAGCACCAGCAGCAGCGCGACGAATTGCCAGCCGCCATTAAGTCGCGTCAGGTACCACGGAATCTCGTCCGGCAGATTCCCCGCCCAGATGATCAGGAACTGCGAGAACGAAAAGTACGCCCACACCATGACCAGCGCCAGCATGAACTTTCCGAGATCATGCAGGTGCCGGTGAGTCAACACTTCCGACATCGGCCGATACTTGGAGAGCAGCACCATCAGGGTGATCAGGAACGCCATCGCGGTCAGCCCCTGGCTGGCGATGAACAGCAGCCCGAACATCGTGGAGAACCACTTGGGGTCCACCGAGAGCACCCAGTCGATCGCCATGAACGTGACGCTGAAGCCCCAGAACAGAATGCCCGGTCCGGCCATGCGGCTCATTTTGCTGTGCACCGCGTCGTGCCCCTCGGCGTCCTCCTTGGCCGACCATTTGTTGAACCACCACGAGAGGAACAGCCAGCCCGCGAAGTAGATCCCGGCGCGCGCCAGGAAGAACGGCACGTTCAGATACGGCGCCTTGTGCTTCAACAGCGGATCCGCGTTGACGATTTCCGCATGCGGCCACGGGTAGAGATTATTGATCCCGATCACGATCGGCAGGAACATCAGCAGCGTGAGCGGCAGCGTCCGCGCCGCCGCCTCGCACGCGCGCCGGATCACGAGTCCCCACGCGCCGCCGGTGACGTATTGCAGCATCAGCCACGCCAGCGGCCCCAGGCTGATCGCCACGATGAAAATGTACGACCACAAATACGAGCGGTAAAACTGATTCGGTCCGGCGACGAAGAACCCGATCGCGCTCAACAGCGCGCCGATCACGCCGATTCCCAGCGCCTTCGTGCGCCACCCGCGCATCTCTGTCAGCAGTTCCGCCGGAATTCGGAAGTCCACGGTGTGCGCCATCATTTCGCAGCTCCGATCTGGCCGCGCGCCTCGGCGGGCACGTCGTTAATGGATGCCTGCTGGCTCAGTTGCAGCGCGCGAATGTAAGCCACAATCGCCCAGCGATCTTGCGGCTGGATCTGAGCGGCGTAGTCGGGCATGGCGCCGAATCCGTTGGTAATCACGTCGTAGAAGTATCCGTTCGGCTGTTCGCGCAGCCGGTCGCTGTTGTAAGTCGGCGGACGCCGGTAGCCGCGCCGCACGATCATGCCGTTGCCATTGCCGGTGCGGTCGTGGCAGGGAGTGCAGTACACGTTGTAGCGCTGCTGTCCGCGCAGCAGCACTTCCTTCGTCACCGGGAACGGGAATTCGGCGACCGGCTTGCCGTCCGCGCCCTTGCCCGTGTAGTAAGCCGTGTCGTCATTCAAGTGACCGCGCGCGATCGTCCCCTCGACAAGGGGGCGCGCCGATCGGCCGTCCAGGAAGAATTCGCTAGGCCGGAGCGGAATGTATTTCGGCTGATCGTGCATGTCCTGGCGGCAGGCCGAAAGCCCCGCCACCGCCAGCACCAGCGCGCCGAGTTTGTAGTTAGTGCGCAACTTCAGACACCTCTCTGGGCTCCAGCGTCTCCAGGAATTCGCACGTCTTATCGTGGTCGAACAGCGGATCGGTGGATTCGATGCACAGGAAGAAACGGTTCCGGCTGGCCAGCGCAAAACGCGGCACATTGAACGTCGGATGGTACGGCATCGGCAGCCCGCACAACGCCAGCAGACCGAACACCGCGGAGAGCGACGCGAACAGAATCGTCAGCTCGAACGTGATGATGATGTACGCCGGCCAACTGTGCAGCGGCCGTCCGCCGATATTCAGCGGGTACTGAATCACCGAGATGTAATACTGCAGCAGGTAGCCGCTGATCCCGCCGATGATCCCGCCGATCAGCACGATCAGCGGAAGCCTGTTCTTGTGCAGGTGCAGCGCATCGCTCAACTCTTCGATCGGGAAGGGAGTGTACGCATCCAGCTTGCGGTAGCCCTTCTCGCGCGCCGCGCGTGCGGCATTCACCAGCGCGGTCGGCGTTTCGAATTCGGCCATCACCCCGTAAATCGACTTCTTCATCGGGGCTGTTCCTCCTTCACTTTGGCCTGCGGCAGCAGTGTGCGGACTTCAAAAATCGAAATCATAGGCAGGAGACGGATAAACAGGAAGAACAGGAACAGGAACAAACCGATCGTTCCCAGGTAAGTCGCCCAATCCCAGCGCGTCGATTCGAAACGTCCCCACGACGACGGCAGATTGTCCTGCGACAGACTCGCGACGATGATCACGAAGCGCTCGAGCCACATACCGATGAGCACGATGATCGACCAGATGAACAGAATCACCGGGCTGCTGCGGATCTTCTTGAACCACAGCGCATTCGGCGCGATCACGTTGCAGGCGACGAGCGTCCAATAATGATACTTGTACATCCCGGTCATGCGATTCCAGATCGCCGCCTCTTCGTAAACGTTCCCGCTGTACCAGCCCGTGAACGCTTCCAGGATGTACGAGTAGCCCACAATCAGGCCGGTCGCCATCATCACCTTCGCCGCGTTGTCCAGATGCTTATCGGTGATCAGCCCCTTCAGGTTGTACGCCGACCGCAAGGGGATCGCCAGTGCCAGCACCATTGCGAAGCCCGAATAAATCGCGCCCGCCACGAAGTACGGCGGGAAGAACGTGCTGTGCCAGCCGGGCACGATGCCGATCGTAAAGTCGAAGCTGACCACCGTGTGCACCGAGAGCACCAGCGGCGTCGCCAGGCCCGCGAGCAGCAGCGAAGCCGTTTCGTAAACCGCCCAGTGTTTCGCCGATCCGCGCCAGCCCATCGAGAGAATGCCGTAGAAAAACTTCGCGAAGCGGTCCGTGGTGCGGTCGCGCAATGTCGCCAGATCGGGCATCAGGCCCACATACCAGAAGAGCAGCGATACCGTCGCATAAGTCGAAACCGCGAACACGTCCCACACCAGCGGACTGCGGAAGTTCGGCTCGATCGCCATCGTATTGGGATATGGGAACAGCCAGTACATCAGCCACGGCCGCCCCAGGTGGAGCACCGGGAACATGCCCGCGCAAGCCACCGCGAACAGCGTCATCGCTTCCGCGAACCGGTTGATCGAGTTGCGCCACTGCTGATTCAGCAGCAGCAGGATCGCCGAAATCAGCGTGCCCGCGTGACCGATACCGACCCACCACACGAAGTTCGTAATGTCCCAAGCCCACATCGCCGGGGACCGCAAGCCCCAGATCCCGAGGCCCTTCACCATCAGAATCGCTACCGCCAGGAGGAAAAGCAGCAGCAAGCCGAAACCCACCGCGAAGCTGCCCAGCCAGAACAGCGGCGGAGTCTTCTTGGTGAGCACGACCGCGGCGATCTGGTCCGTGACGGTGCCGAACGTATAGCCGGGTGCGATGATCTCTTTCGACGCCGGCTGGTCGATTACCTGTGGTTCATCCGCCATGGCTTATGCCTCGATCTCCGGGTTGGGATTGCGCAGGCTCGCGAGATAGGTGGTTCGCGGCCGCGTGTTCAAGTCGGCCAGCAGCGAGTAGTTCCGCTCGGTAGCTTTCAATTTCGCGACACGGCTGTTCTTGTCGTTCACGTTGCCGAATACGATTGCGTCCGTCGGACAGCTCGCCTGGCAGGCCGTCTGAATTTCGCCATCGCGCACCGAGCGGTCCGCCCTCTCCGCGTCGATCTTCGCCGAGTTGATCCGCTGCACACAGTACGTGCACTTTTCCATAACGCCGCGGCTGCGCACCGTGACGTCGGGATTGCGCAACAGCTTCAAACTCGGCGTCTCGTAATCGCTGAAAAGGTAGAAGTTGAAGCGCCGCACTTTATAGGGACAGTTGTTCGAGCAGTATTTCGTGCCGACACAGCGGTTGTACACCATGTCGTTCAGTCCTTCGGAACTGTGCGATGTGGCCTGCACCGGGCAAACCAGTTCGCAAGGCGCGTTCTCGCACTGCATGCAGGGCACCGGCTGGTTGTAGATCGCCGGATCGTTCGGGTCGCCCTGATAATACGAATCGACGCGCAGCCAGTGCATGGCGCGCCCGCGCCGCACCTGGTCCTTACCGACCACCGCGATGTTGTTCTCGGCCTGGCACGCGACCACGCAACCGCCGCAGCCCGTGCAGGAGTTCAGATCGATCGCCATGCCCCACGCGTACCCTTCGTACTTCCACTCCGGGTAGAGCGACAAACTGCGAGGAGGCGTCTCCGCGCCTTCGTGCGGAGCTTCGGGATTTTTCTTGAACTCCGCCAGTTCGGCGCGGTGAATAATGTGCCGGCGGTCCGGAGTTTCCAGCGTGTGGAACTCCTGGGTCGAGGCGAACAAGTATTTCTCGCCCGACTTCTCGGCATCCATCCCGACGTCCTGCCACAACGCTTTCGCAGTGCGCAGCCCGTACGGACTGAAGCCCATTTCATTCGCCGCGCGTCCGCCGGCGGTCCGCCCATACCCCAGATGCAGCGTGGTCGCGCCGTTCACATGCCCCGGCTGAATGAAGACCGGCGCATCCAAACTGCGGCCTTCGTACGTCAGCTTCAGCTTGTCGCCGTTCTGCACGCCGAAGCGATGCGCCGTCGCGGGACTCAGAAACGCCGCGTTATCCCAGGTCAGCTTCGTGATCGGCTTGGGCATCTCCTGCAGCCAGCCGTTGTTGGCGAAACGTCCGTCGAAGATCGTCGGATCGGGCCGGAAGATCACTTCCAACTTCCCGCCCAGATGCTTCGCGCCGGCCCGTGCCGCGAGCGCCTCGCCGCGCACCGCCACCGTCTTCACCGGCAGCGCCGAATTCGCCACTAACCCGTCGTGTACGCTCCGCCGCCACCACGCTTCGAAATCCTTGCCCGCGTGCTGCGTACTCCAATATCCCTTGACGATGTCGTACGGGCTCTTCTCCGGCGCTTCGAGGAAGCTCTGCAGCACCTGCATCGCCGACCGTCCGCCGTAGAGCGGCTGGATCAGCGGCTGTTGGATCGTCACCGTCCCGTCGAACGCGCGCGCATCGCCCCACGTCTCGAGGAAATGCGTCTCGGGCACCTGCCACTGGCAGACCGCGCTCGTCTCGTCCGCATACATCCCGAGCCGGATCCGCAGCTTCGCCTTCTTCAGGCGATCCGCCATCCCGAGCTCCACCGGAGCGTTGAACGCCGGATTGCCGCCCAGGATCACCAGCACTTCCACCGCGCCCGCATCCAGGTCCTTCACCAGATCCATCAGCGAAGCGATCTGGTCCCCCGGGTTCGCCTCCACCGGATCGGTGTAGAACACCGTCTTGCCGACGTTGCCCAGCTTCTCGTTCATGATCGCGGCCAGCGCGTGAACGATCGGCGGTTGATACTGTCCCGCCACCACCAGACTCGTGCCCTTGTTCGATTCCAGATCGCGCGCGATCGGGCCCAGCCACTTATAAATATCGTGATTCTCGCCGTTCTTCGGACCCTGCGCGATCCCCAGCGAAATCGCCAGAGCCCACGCAAACTCCTCGATGTCTCCGGCGCGCAGCGGCAAGCGATGGTCCGCCTTCGTACCCGTCGGCGTCGGCATCGGCTCCGCCACGTACAACCGGTTCATCGTGTCGCTCGGTTCGTTCACTCGCCGCCGCGCCGAGAATTGGCGCGCATACCGCAAGTAGCCAGGGCCGGTCGCCAGGAAGTCCGCATCCAGCGAAACCACGACATTCGCGTGTGTGAAATCGTAATACGTGTTGGTTGGCTGTCCGAACGCCAGCACCGATCCCGCGCGTCCGGCATGCGGACCCGCCGGATCCCACTGGTGCCACTTCGCGCTCGGATACTCCTTCAGAATGTTGCGAAGCTGATCCGCCATCGTCGGCGAAGTGATCGTCTCCGTCAAGATCCGGACGCCCGCTCCGTTCTTCGATTTCTGCTGCGCCAGCGCATCGCGCAGCGCTCCGGTGAACTTGCCCCACGAGCTGATCTCGTTATTCAACGTCAGCGCTTGCGAGCGGTCTGGATCGTACAACTGCAGTACCGAGGCCTGCGAGAACGGATCGCACGCACCCAGCGACGCCGGATGCTCGGGATTGCCTTCGATCTTCGTCGGACGGCCTTCGTGGCTCTCCGCCAGGATGCCGGTCGCGATTCCGTTCACCGTCATCGCCGTCGCAAAGAATAGCGGGCGCCCCGGAATCAGGTCTTCCGGTTGGCGCACGTACGGCATGATGTGCTCGGTGGGCTGCCGCGTGCAGGCCGTCATTCCGGCCAGCGCCAGCGACGCGCCCATCACCTTGAGAAAATTGCGGCGGCCTTCGTTGGCGTCTTCGTCCTCGCTCCAGCCCACCGCCTGGCGAGGGAATTCCCGCTCCAGCAGATCCTGAAATTCAGGAGTGGCGGCCAGGTCGTCCAGGCTCCGCCAGTAATCGCGCCCGCGAGCGCCTTCCAGTCGCTGTTGTACAGCGGCCAGGTCCAATTGGTTCCGTGGATCACTCATCGGTGGCAAGTTGAACAGCTAGTCAGGGTGCGCGCGTCTTGGATTTTGTATTCCGCCACCAGCTTGCGGCCGATCTCTTCCTGATCGCCTGCCGGCTGGTATCCCATGGTGGTGACGAACTCGCGCGGTCTTACGTACTTTTCCGGATTCCGGTGACAGTTCAGGCACCACTCCATCTGGAGCGTATTGTATTGATACATGAGCGGCATCTTGTCCACGCGGCCGTGGCAGACTTCGCAGCCCACACCTTTATTCACGTGAATGCTGTGATTGAAGTACACGAAGTCGGGCAGATCGTTCACGCGCGTCCACGGAATCGACTGATTCGTACGGAAGCTCGCGCGCACCGGCTCGAGCGTCGGGCTCGTGTTCCAGATCTGCGAATGGCAATTCATGCAGGTCTTCGTCGGAGGAATGTTGGCGAAGCCCGAAGTCTCCACCGTCGTGTGGCAGTAGCGGCAGTCCACACCCAGTCCGCCCACATGATGAGCGTGACTGAAGGGCACCGGTTGCTCGCGCGCCTGCGTGGCTCGCGTGACATAGTCGGATCCGTTCAGTGTAAACATCACCCAACCGAGAAATCCGAGGATGAACACGGCTCCAAACAGCGTGATCCGTGTGAACGTGTTCGTGCTGTGGTGAAAGATCTGGGACATGGCTTATCGTCTTCGCCGGATAAGACGTCCCGGGTTAAGTGTCAAGAATGTTTTGTGTCGCATCAGGAAAACAGCTGCCCAAGTTTATATCCCTAAGTGCACTCTTCCCGGACGATATACATCTACTCGATGTCAACGTCTACGGTTTTGTTTCATTTTATCGGATCGCTTGCGCACGCCACAACACTTGGTAGCGTTCGCAAGCGCTGAAAGTTTCTACAAATCAAGTTCTCTGCATCAAAAACACGCAGTTTTCATGCCTGCTATTGCCATCGGCCGTACAAACTGCGAATTGCGCCGGAGGTCCGCCCTTGGTTCGCCTGTCCCACAACGACCCGCCCGCGTACTCCCCGTCCTTGTGCAACGCGTAAAAGTTCAAGTCGATCTGCGCGAGTCGCTTCGCATCGTTATCGAAGTTGCGGGCCACCCGTTTGAACGCATCGAGGATCGCTTCTTTCGGACGCATCCCATGCCGCATGTTCTCGACAATCGTATGCGCCCCGCACACTCTCAAATTCTCTTCACCGCGGCCCGTCGAACCCGCCGCGCCGATATCCTGGTCCAGCCACATCCCGCCGCCGATGATCGGCGAATCGCCCAGCCTGCCGGCGATTTTGAACGCTGCTCCACTCGTGGTCGTCACCGCCGACATCTCGCCCTTTTCATTCAGCGCGAGGCAATTGATCGTGCCGTGCGGCGGCGGATTCATCGCTACCTTATAAGCCCACTCCAGCGTCTTTTCATCCACGCCCGGAAAGGCCTGCTTCAACTCCGCGACCTTCTTCTTTGGCGGAGCGTCCGTGCCGCTCTCCCAATTCGTATGCCCGTCGCGATCGCGCAGTTCGCGCTTCCACATCCGCCATGCCAGCCGCGAACGGTCAGTCAGCAGATCTTCTTCCTGATAGCCGTACGCCTTCGCGAAGCGAAGTGCGCCTTCGCCCACCAGCATCATGTGATCTGTTTCCGACATCACTAACTGCGCAATCTTCGACGGGGTCTTGATGCCGCGCAGCGCGCCCACCGCGCCTCCGCGGCGCGACGGCCCGTGGATCACGCTCGCATCCAGCTCCACCACGCAATCCTCATTCGGGAAACCGCCGTACCCGACGCTCGTCTCGCGCGGATCGAGTTCGGGAATGTTGACCCCGGCGATCGCCGCATCCAACGTGTCGCCCCCCGCTTTGATGACTTCCATCGCCTTGCTGCAGCAGTTGATGCCGCCATTGAACGCATTCGCGGTCGAGATGACGACGGATTTCGGGCGTGACTGGGCCGCGAGCTTCTGCGCCATCGGAAGCGCGGTCGCACCCAGCATTACCACCCGCCTGCTTAGAGCAATTTCTTTCATGGTGATTTCACCTTCCACAGCGGCAGCATTCAAGGGCTGCCCGCCGGGCCTCCCAAACGGCACCGGAAAGCACAAAGGCTGGGAAAGAAAAACAATTATGTCATAGGGGTACCGGGAGAAAATAGTCCGGTATGACGATCGCGGCGAAGATCACACCATGTGTTTAAATGAACCCTGCCCATGACACGCCGGTATGCGGGAATCGTACTTCTGCTCACCGGATGCGCGGCCGGTTTGGTTTTCCAGTCGCGGCATCTCGGTCTGACCGTCGACGAAACCTCGCACTTCGCCGCCGCCTACGCGTATTGGCTCGGCGAAGACGTGCTCCAACCCGCCGACGCTCCGCCGCTCACGCGCGCAATCTGCGGCTGGATTCCGCGCCTCTTGCACGCACCCTCGCCCCACGACGCGAACGGATGGAAGGACCGCGACGCCTACATGATCGGCGCCGACATCCTCGATCGCCCCAACATTCGCGCCCGCCGCTTGCTCTTCTACACGCGCCTCCCGTTCCTGCTCTTCCCGCTCCTCATCGTCTTTCTCTTATGGCACTGGGGCCGCCAGTTGTTCGGTGAATCCGTGGCGCTCGTCCTCGCCGCCTGCGGAGCGCTCGAGCCGACGATCCTCGGCCACGGCGTGCTCATCAACTCCGACGTCCCCGCCGCCTTCGGCGCGCTCTGGTTCGCCTACGCGGCTTGGAAGTACTGGCACACTCCCGATGTGCGCCGCCTGCTCGTCCTGGTGCTCGCGATGATGTTCGCCGCGCTCACCAAGTTCACGCTCTTGCCGCTCGTCATTGTGGGATTCGCTCTCGCGCTCTGGAAAGGTCCGCGCCCCCCGGCGCTCGCGATCCCCGCAGTTCTCTACCTCGGCATTCTGGCCGCGTCGCAGTTTCAAGCGACGCCCGTGCCCGAGGCGGAGATCCGCCAGTTCCGGGGCGCCGGAGTTCCCGCACTCGCGATGGGCCCCGCCCGATTGCTCGCCAATCTCCCGTGGCCCCCGCAGTTCGTCCACGGACTCCTGTTCATCGGCGGCAGCCTCCAGGACGAAGGCTTCACGGGCTACATGCTGGGCCAAAAGATCCGCGGTCGCGTGCCGCTCTATTTCCCGCTCGCCTGGGCCATCAAGTTCCCGATCCCTCTCCAGTTGCTGACGCTCGCCGGACTCATCGCACTCCTGATGCGCCGCCCCGACCCCGCAACGTACTGGTTAGTCTGCGGCCCCGCGCTTTTCTTCTTCGGAGTCGCCACGCTTTCGAATTCCCACCTCGGCTTCCGCCACGTACTCCCCGCCCTGCCGTTCTTCATCCTCGCTGGAGGCTTCGCCCTCGCGAAATGGAGCCCCCACCGCACAATCCCCGCTCTCCTGCTCGCCTGGCTCGCCGCCACTTCGCTGCACGCCTATCCTCACGGCATCTCTTACTTCAACGAGTGGATCGGCGGCCCCGCGAATGGCTGGCGCTACCTCGCCGACAGCAATCTCGATTGGGGCCAGGACCTGCCCGAACTTGGCCGCTACATGGAACGCCGCCGCCTCGCGTCCATCAAGACGTTCGTCTTCGGCTACGACAATCCCTATCACTACCTGAAGCCCGGCAGCATGGATCCTCAGACGCTCCCCGCCCCCGACACCCCCGCGCTCCCGCACATCTACTCCCCCACGCCCGGCACCTACGCCGTCAGCGCAAACTTCCTCGCCGGCTACCTCTTCCCCCCTGGCTACGAGGACTACCTCGCCTACTTCCGCCGCCACGCGCCCACCGCCCGCGCCGGCTACTCCATCCTCATCTACGAAGTGAAATGAAACCCGTGGGACAGGCCATCGTCTCCTGTGGACTGTCAACTTTCCGGCTCGCCCCATCGTCCACACCAGCTAACCTGCACCACGCCCTCGACCAACTCCGGGGCACGCGTCCACGCCTGCCTGTCCGCGATTCATTCGAATGTCAGCGGCCGCGCGCTCCATCGAACACGCGCCACCACGAATACTCGCGCTGCTGAAGCGCTCTTCGCCACAGTTCCGTCGAACAACGAGCCCTCAATCCGAGCCGCGACCGTCAGGAAGCGGTGGTCCCAGTTCTTTGACCGCCGCGCCTCGGACCGAACCTCCCTCTTCATCCGCTAACCCTTCATCTCTCGAAACAACACGCCATTCTCGCGCAGGATCCGTTCCGTGATCGCCGGGTCCGGATCCAGATTCCACT
>JAOAPT010000039.1 GCA_025463045.1 Candidatus Solibacter sp. | reverse complement strand
CGCCTGCTCTCGCACGGCTGGACGCCCGAGACGGGATTCCTCACGGCCCGCTGGGCGAAATACAGCGAGTTCACGATCATCTACCTGCTCGGCATAGGCTCGCCCACGCACGGCATCGATCCCGAATCGTGGTACGCCTGGGAGCGCCCCGAGAACATCTACGGCAGCTACAAATATGTCGGCCTCTCGCCGCTCTTCACGCACCAGTATTCGCAGGTATTCGTCGACTATCGCAAGCGCCCCGAGAGGCGCGGCACGAAGATCGACTGGTTCGAAAACTCCGTGACCGCCACCCGCGCGCACCGCCAGTTCTGCATCGATCTCGCGAAGGAGTTCCCCGGCTACAACGAAAATATCTGGGGGATCACCAGTTCCAACAGCGCGACGGGTTACAAGGCGTGGGGCGGTCCGCCCCGCAAATCGAATATCGACGGCACCGTCGTCCCGTGCGCCGCCGCCGGTTCGCTGATGCTCGCGCCCGACATCTGCGTCCCCGCATTGAAGGCGATGAAGCAGCAGTTCGGCGACAAGATCTATGGCAAGTACGGCTTCACCGACGCCTTCCACCCGACCAAAGACTGGGCCTCCGCCGACGTCCTAGGACTCGACACCGGCATCACGCTCTTGAGCGCCGAGAATCTGCGGACGGGCAATTTATGGAAGTGGTTCATGCGGAATCCCGAGATCCCGCGCGCGATGGAGAAAGCGGGCATGTAGAATAAGAGCATCATGGGTGCCCAAAGCATTCCCGGGCCGATCACCGTTGAGCAATACGAACGGATTCCGGATCCGCCCGGAGGCCGCTACGAATTGCATCATGGTGAGTTGGTGTTCGTGACGTATCCCGTCCGGCAGCACAAAGACCTTCAACGGCTCCTACGAAAAATTCTAGAGACGATGGCGGAGCCGAAAGGCTTTCTGGTCGATACCGAGTATCCCTTCCGCCCGATTCCAGAGCACGAAGTTTGGGGAGCCGATGTGGCCTGCGTCCGTGAAGCGCGACATCGTGCCGAAACGAAGTGGCTGAACGGATCGCCAGAAATCGTCATCGAAGTCAAATCCCCGTCGAACACCAAAGCCGAACTCAGCGACAAAGCGATGACGACTCTGACCGGAGAAGGCGCCGCTGAATTCTGGATCGTAGACGCGAAGACCCGAACCGTCACCGTGCATACCCGTCAGGGCATGTCGGTCTACTACTCTGGTCAATTCGTGCCCGTCCCACTCTTCGACGGCGAGATCTCAACCGACGAATTATTCGCCGGCTGCGAGTAGCGATTTCTGTTCGAAGGTTGTTCCCTACCGAATGATCCGGTCGTACTCGGCGTGACTGCCAACCCAGAACCAGAGGATGCCGTCGCTGACGTCGACACCCAAAGCCCGGTAATGAAGACCCACCCGTACCGACCAAAAGCTCTCAACCCGCTTGAAGTGCAAAGAGGGATGATGTGGGTCAGACTTTAGGAGATCAAAAGCTCGGTCCGCGACGCTTTGGATAGGTGCAGGCAGAGAACGGTAGCAGCTCCAGAAGTCTGGAGCGGCGTGGTGTATCACAAAAGGGAAGAGCGTCCCGAATTGTGATCGCGAACCGCTCGGTCCGCGAGAGAGCGCAGGTTGCCGTTCTTCGCGTCGGCTTCGATCTGGGTATCCCAAACCTCGGCATCAAAACGCGCGAACCAATCCCGAAACGCTTTCAGTTCTTCCGAGCTTAGGCGCTTCACTTCGCCTTCAAGGCTCTCAACCCGATTCATGCCAGACTCCACGTCTCGATTATACCGGACCGGAAAACGCTGATCGCCACCTGCCTACCCGATCAGCTCTTCAAACCGCGAACCCGCGCGCACGATCGTCTGATTCCGTTCCGGACCCGTCGACACACACCCCACTTCGACGCCCGTCCGATTCTCCAGGAACGCGATGTAGTCCTTCGCCTTCGACGGCAGCTCGTCGTACTTCGAAATCCCGAACGTCGACGAGCTCCAGCCCGGTACGCACTCGTACACCGCTTCGAGCTTCTCGATCTCCGCGACAGTCGGCGGCATATCGACGACGTCCTTCCCGTTGATCTTGTACCCGACGCACACCGGAATCGTGTCGAACTCGTCGAGCACGTCCAGCTTCGTGATCACCAGGCTGTCGAACCCGTTGATGTTCGCCGTATACCGCAACAGCGGCACGTCGAACCAGCCGCAGCGCCGCGGACGGCCCGTCACCGCGCCGAATTCCTTGCCGCGCTCGCGAATGCGATCGCCCGCGCCGTCGAACGCCTCCGTCGGGAACGGTCCGCCGCCCACACGCGTGATATACGCCTTGCTGACACCCAGGACGCCCTGGATGCGCGTCGGCGCCACGCCCGTGCCCGTGCAGGCCCCGCCCGCGCTCGCGCTCGAGCTCGTCACGAACGGATACGTCCCATGGTCGATGTCCAGCATCGTCCCCTGCGCGCCTTCGAACATCACAGTCTTACCGTCGCGGATCGCCTGATTCAGCAGCGCCGCCGTATCGCATACCATCGGGCGGATGCGCTCCGCGAACGCCTCGTACTCCTCGCGGATCGCCCGCAAATCGATCTCGCTATAGATCCCCAGCGCCTTCGCGATGACGACCTTTTCTTCCATGATCGAATCGTACTGCGCGCGGAAAAATTCCGTGTTCAGCAAATCGGCGACACGAATCCCGCGGCGCGCGATCTTGTCCTCATAGCAGGGGCCGATGCCGCGGGACGTCGTGCCTATCGAAATCCGCCCTTCACGCCCTTCCGACATCTTCTCCATCATCCGGTGCTCCGGAAACAGCACGTGCGCCCGATTGCTGATGAAAAGATTGCTCGTTACCGGCACGCCCGCCGCTTGCAGCGTATCGATCTCGCTGAGCAGCGCCGCCGGGTCGATCACCAGCCCGTTGCCGATGACCGCTTTCTTTCCGGGGCGCAGTATTCCGCTCGGAATCAGCTTGAGAACAAATTTTTTTTCGCCGATGAAAACCGTGTGTCCCGCATTGTGTCCGCCCTGATAGCGCGCGACGATATCGAACCTTTCGGCGAAGAGATCGACGATTTTGCCTTTACCCTCATCGCCCCACTGGGACCCAAGGATGATTACGTTTCGCATTTTGACCAAACCTATCCAGTCTACCGCAATCGGCACATCCGAACGCGGGAAAAGGAAAACAGGACCTACTCCTCCCATGGAGCGTCCGCCCATGATACGCTGACACTTTATGCAGATCTCCGATGTTTACCTTGGCCTGGGCCAGGATGCGTTCTCCCACCTCATTCGAAGCATCTCTATCGGGAAGCTGAAAACCTACCAGATCTACGAGGGCTTCAAGGTCCGCGCGCATCTTACCAAGGTCAACACCGAGGGTCTCCGCAAAGCGGTGCCCAAACTCTGGGAACGCATTGCGGGCGGCGACGACGATTTTGCCAAGGATCTCGCACAGGCCATCCTGGTCTCCCACCTGGATATGATCACCGCCGTGCTCGACTTCCTGGGCATTCCACATGAGAACGGGTTCTTCGCCAAGGAGATGGATGCGAAGCCCTACTTTACCGACGGATGGGAACAGCGCGTCATCGAGCAGTTCCGAAATATCTTTTCAGAGCCGCTTCTCCTGTTCTATGTAAATCATCTGCGTTGGGAACTTCTGAGTGCCGGGGACGTGTATCGCCCCGAAACCCCGAGCGCCGCATGAGTTCGGTGCGCGGCGTGCAGTAGAGGACGTTACAGACATGACAGTACTGACAAGGATCCCGCAGTTCCAAACCCTTAACGGTACCGTTATACCTGTGCAAATGCTTTCGTTTTATGCAGATCCGTTTCGGCCGCAACCGGCGGGCGCCAATCTCGCGTCTCTCCCGGGCTGTAGGGTTTTTATACACCCGACAGAGCTTTTGGGCCAATATACCCACCAAGCGAGTGGGGTTTCAAGGAACTGCCAAGTCGACAACTCCGAAAGGTGCCTGCGATGAATCATTGCGATTTCCATTATTCTCACCTGCTCCCCAAGAAGCCGGGAATTCTCCCGTTAGAGGAGACCATGACCAAGAAGTGCCGCCGCTGCGGCGCTGAGTTCATTACCAGATCCCGGATCCGGAAACGTTGCGACACGTGCCAGACGGTCGTATCGGCGGAAAAGCAGAAGAAGGCCAATGAACGACTGAAGGCCCGCCGCGCCGCACGGCGGATGTGTCTCCTCAAAGCCAGCTAGCCGCCAGACTTGATGTGGGGCGAATTCGTGATTCGCCCCTTCCGATGTTTCGCGTGCCCCGTAAAGCTAACAAACCTTTACGACGCGTGAGACCTGCCGTGACGCTTACCCTTTTTCCAACCTGTCCACCGGGTAAAATCTTACCGCCGCGTCTTCTCGCTATCGAATATTTCCGGCAAACAAAGCACTTACGGGAAGGCCACCAACGTGCCTATTTGCACAGTGTAGTCGAAGGGAAGGGAGTTCACAGTGAAACACAAACTCATGGTCTTGATGTTGCTGACGACAGGAGCTGTCTTCGCCCAAGTATCCGTCGGAATTCGGATCGGTGCGCCGCCCGCGCCGCGCGTCGTGCGGGTTGTTCCGCGGTCTCCCGGAAACGGCTACACGTTTATCGCGGGCTACTGGTATCCGGTCGGCAATCATTACAAATGGCACGATGGATATTGGACACGCCCCGCGTACGAGGGTGCCCGCTGGGTCGCGCCTCACCACGATGGCGAGCGCTTCTATGAAGGTTCATGGGAAGGC
Organism: Candidatus Solibacter sp.; assembly: GCA_025463045.1. Classification (GTDB taxonomy): domain Bacteria; phylum Acidobacteriota; class Terriglobia; order Bryobacterales; family Bryobacteraceae; genus Solibacter. Next base: position 4,647 of record JAOAPT010000039.1, on the reverse strand, counting down.
GACCGCGGACGCATCCAGCACGACCATCGCTGGGATCGCGAACGCAAGGTGCGTGATAACGGCCGCGATCACGATCGAGATCGCGACCACCGCTAGTTACCGCCGCCCGTCACTCCCGGGCGACCACCGCTCACTAACGTTCGCGGCTCGGATTGTTTTTCGCCCGTCGCGCGAGAGTCACGAATTTCGCCTATCGCTCTAATGTGACGATCGCCTGTGACTCCGCGGAGCGGCCCTCTCCAACCGGGCCCACCTTTTCCGCGGTCTTAAACTTCACCGACACGCGATCCACATCCAGTCCCAGCGTCTCCGCCACCCGTGCGCGAATCGCGATCCGGAAGTCCTTCAACTTCGGGCGCTCCAGAATAATCGTCGAATCCACGTTGACGATCGTGTAGCCCTTCTGAACGACAAGATCGCGCGCGTGCCGCAGGAAGACGAGACTGTCGCAGCCCTTCCACTTCGGGTCGGAATCCGGGAAGTGCATCCCGATATCGCCCAGCGCCGCCGCACCCAGAATGGCGTCGGTGATCGCGTGCGCCAGCACATCGGCGTCCGAATGTCCTTCGAGCCCGAACTCGCAGGGAACGGTCACCCCGCCTAAAATCATCGGACGCCCTGCCGTGATGCGATGCACGTCCCAACCCAAGCCCATCCGGATCTCGCTCAAGCCTGCGTACCCCGCGCGAGTTCTTCGCGCAGGAACAGGTGCGCCAGTTCCATATCGGTCGGCTTGGTGATCTTAATATTGCGATCGCTGCCCGGCACCACGCTGACCTCCACGTCGAGCCGCTCCACCATGCTCGATTCGTCGGTGGCCACGAAATTATCCTTGCGGGCCTCCTGGTAAGCGCGCAGCAGCAAGTCGTAGCGGAAGACCTGCGGCGTCTGCGCCATCACCAGTTTTTCGCGCGGCAGCGTGGCCCGCACCCGCACGTGGGTCGTGCCGCGGATCACCTGCTTCACCGTGTCCACCGCCGGAACGCCGACGATCGCGGCACCGGTCTCCGCCGCTTCGTCGAATACCGCGTGGATCGTCTCCAGATCGATGAACGGGCGCACCGCGTCATGCACCGCCACCAGCTCGCTCCCCGGATGGAGCGACGCGAGCGCATTCTCCACCGATTCCTGTCGGCTGTTGCCCCCCGCGACCACGCGCACGCGACCGCCCGGAAACTCGTGCAACACCAGTTCGCGAACCCACTCGGTATCTTCCGCGCGCACCGCGATCACGATCTCGCCGACTCGCGGAGAGGCGGCAAACTTGCGCACGGTGTGCATCAGAATCGGCGAGCCGTCCAGCAGCATGAACTGCTTGCGACTGGTGCCGGCCCTCTCCGCGGTGCCCTTTCCCATACGGGTGCCCAGGCCCGCCGCGGGTAATATCACGGCGACTTTCATGTGACTACGATTCTATCGTGGTTTTCTCGGGCGGCATATTCGTCATCGGCTGCGGATCGCTCTTGCGCACCGGACGGTCGTGCCGCTGCTCGCCAACCGCCATGGCCGCGTGATTGCGCTCGTCGAACTTGCCGAAGATCATCTTCCCAGCCGTCGTCTGCAGGACACTCGTCACGGAGATATCGATCGTCTTCGAGATCATCTTCTTGGCGTTATCCACCACCACCATCGTGCCGTCGTCCAGGTAGGCCACACCCTGGTTGAATTCCTTGCCTTCCTTGAGGATGAACACGCGCATCGTCTCGCCGGGCAGCACGATCGGCTTCAGCGAATTCGCCAGTTCGTTGATATTCAGCACCTCGACGCCGTGGAGTTGCGCCACCTTATTAAGGTTGAAATCGTTCGTAACTACTTTACAGTCGAAGACCTTGGCGAGTTCGATCAGTTTCATATCGACTTCGCGCACCTGCGGAAAGTCCTCTTCCACAATCTGCACCGTCAGGTGCGCCATCTTCTGAATCCGCTGAAGGATGTCCAGCCCGCGCCGTCCGCGGTTGCGCTTCATCGAATCGGCCGAATCGGCGACCAGTTGCAGTTCGCGAAGCACGAACTGCGGAATCACCAGCACGCCGTCCAGAAATCCGGTCTCCGCGATATCGGCGATGCGCCCGTCGATAATCACGCTGGTATCGAGAATCTTGAACGTCTTCTTCGATGACTTCTCGCCGCCGAAGATTCCGCCGAGCGCCGCCAGGTTCAGCATGTCGCCCTTCTTCGCCCCGACAATCAATCCGATGTACGTCATGAGCAGCAACAGGCAGACCTGTACGAATGGCTCCGCCGTCGCCTTGGACAGGACCAGCGACATCAGGAAGGCGCCGAAAATTCCGAGAACGGAACCGAACGCCGCTCCGATCAGCCGTTTCAGGCTGACGTGTTCCAGGCGCATCTCAAAGAGAATGATGCATGCGCCGAACAGGGCTCCGCCCGCGGCCGCCACCAGAGGGGCCGAACCAAACGGGTGAAGGGTGTATGCCGAGATGGTGAGAACGAGAATAAATATTGCACGAACAATAACTAGATCGAGCACGTGAACACCCCCTTAGGGTGAGTACAAGAATATGGACGCGATAAAGGTCGCGCCAAGAGTATACCATCCCCTGAAACGGGTGATTCCCTCACTTAAGTTTACGCACCCAGATGTTCCGTACCGAAACTTTCGTGGTCGCCTCGATCTCAATCCCGAACAGGCCGGATTGATTGTTGGAAGATTCGGGATCGTCGTCCACCATCACTGCCATCAACTGCCCGTTCAGAATATGGATCAGGGTGCCGCCGCGGGCGATCACGGTGTACTCGTTCCAATCGTTCATCTTCACCAGATTGCCGAGCGCCGCCCGGTCGCCGATGTTCCCCATCAGTCGCTTCGTCCCCATCCCCGCGCCTTCCACCACCTGGCCGCGCCACGCCTGGATGCGCATCGGCGTGTTTTCCGAATAGAATTGGCCGGTCCAGTTGGGCGAGCTCGGCCAGAAGTCGGCCTGCGGTCCGGTCATCATCCAATTCAGATTCACCGGCCCGACGTTGGCCGTCACATTGTCGGCAATGTTCGCCAGCCACGGAATCCCGGTCTTGCTGCGGTATTGAAAGCCACTGCCGCCCGTGCCTTCCACCTTGATTTCGAACTTCAGCGTGAAGTCCTTCGCTTCCAGATCGCGGTAGACCAGATAGCTGTTGCCGCTGGGATTTTGCGGCGTCGATTCGCCGACGATCGCCCCGCCGTCCGCGCGCCAGTATTTCGGATTGCCGTCCCACCCCTCGAGGCTCTCGCCGTCGAACAGCGAGACGTACCCTTCGTGTTCGGCGAAATTCATCGCTTCCGGCAGCGTGAACGCGACCCCCGCGAACGTGCCGCCCATCGCGGCGAACGCCGCGACCTGGTCCGGCGCGAGGTGATTCGCGGAGGCCTGAATGCGCGCGAATGCCGCGGCCCGCGCCCGCGCCAGGGCCAGTTCCGCCGTCACGATGGCCCGCAGCCTGGCGTCGCCCTCCGCACCGGACGCGCGCGCCAGATTCAAGGCGCGCGCCAACGGCATCAGTTCCGTACTCATCGTCGTTAGTGCCTCGGTCTGCGCCTCGCGAATGCGGGGGATCGTTCCGCCACCCACCTGGAAGTTCTGCTGACGCCCTCGATTCGGTGCGGGCCGCATGGCGCCCACCGCGCGCTCCGCCGCCGCGACTGCCTCGACCTTCGCCTGAATCTCCGCGTCGTTCAGCGGCTCGGCCAACGAGGCGGCGATCACCGCTCTACGCGCGCTGTTGACTGCGTCCACGGGCGGTGTCTGGGTCTGCCCCAGCACGCTGAGCCCGGTCACCAACATCATGGCTATCGACCGCATGGTATGATTCCCTCCCCTTCGCGTTCGCTCCCCATGATAGGATATTGCGCAATGGAGGGCCGACCGATGCCTAGACCGATGGCTAAACCAATGGCTAACTGTTCCCGACGTAATTTTCTGAAGACCGGACTCGCCGCCGGGTTGTTCGCGGGTGCCGGAAAGCTGCCGCTGCTGGCGAAGGGAACCGCGACCGATTGGGTGACCCTCGGCAAGTCCGGCGTGAAAGTCACGCGCCTCGCCTTCGGCACCGGCTCGATGAGCGGCCGCGTGCAGCGCGAACTCGGGCAGGATCAATTCAACCGCCTGGTGCGCCACTCCTACGACCGCGGCATCCGTTTCTTCGAAACCGCCGAGAGTTATGGCGACATGCACCGCATGCTCGGCATCGCGCTCAAAGGCATCCCGCGCGATTCCTACCGCCTGATGACCAAGGTCACCACGCGCGACGGCGTCGATCCGCAGGAGAAGATCGACGAACTCCGCAAGCTCGCGCAGACGGAATACTTCGACATCGTGCTCCTGCACTACCAGCACACCGGCACATGGCCAGCGGATACCGTCCGCTGGCAGGACGCAGTTTCGGAAGCGAAGTCGAAGAAGGTGCTGATCGGCCAAGGCGCGTCGGTGCACGGCTTGCCCGCGCTGCGCCGCATGCCGGGCAACAAGTTGCTCGAGGTCGCGATGATTCGGATGAATCACAAGGGCGCGAAAATGGACGCCGAGGACTTCAACACGAATGGCCCCGGCAATGTCAGCGAAGTGGTCACTCACACCAAACAGGTGCACACCGAAGGCATGGGCGTGATCAGCATGAAGCTGATCGGCGAAGGCGCCTTCACGAATCGCG
>JAOAPT010001018.1 GCA_025463045.1 Candidatus Solibacter sp. | reverse complement strand
TTACTACCGAGATCTGAATCTCTCAAAAACCGACAGCCAGCGCGGGGCCCCGGGCAAAGCGGGGACCGTTGGGCCCAAAACCCAACGGGCGACCAGATTTGAGGTAGCATCAACAAAAAGCCGTTGGTTCGGCTTGGCAAGGCCCGTTTGAAGGCCCTGGCGGAGGTGCTGACAGGCATTGGACCGGGGGCACCGTTATGACTGAGAACTGTGCAGAATCTCTTCCATTCGAACCTCCAGAGCAGGAGAACGTTCGTCTCCGCGAGGAAAATGCCCGCCGCCGGCGGCTTCTGGCGGTTCACAGCATTCCGATTCCGCAACTCGCGGCAGAGAATCAACCTCCAACCAAAGCCGTCGAGACGGCGCCACCGGTGGACAAGGAAGAGCGTGCCAGAAAGAGGATCGCGCGCTTTCGAACCCTATTCCGCGGGAGAGAAGATGTCTACGCACGGCGATGGGAGAATGATGACGGCCGACGCGGATATATGCCGGCGGTCGTAAAGGACTGGAAAGCGATTAACAGAAGCCGCCCGGAGGAAGCGGAAGAAAGTCGACCAGAAGACAAGGAAGTTCATCCCGCTGACCGACGCCGTCATTGAGAGCCACCTCTCGGGCAAGGATACTGTTGGCGTATACGCATTGCTGCCCGACGAAACGTGCTGGTTTCTGGCGGCAGACTTCGACAAGAAGACGTGGGAGTATGACTCGCTGGCTTTCCTGGAGACCTGCCAGGAGTTGAACGTGCCCGCTGCCTTAGAGCGTTCCCGTTCCGGGAAGGGCGGCCACATTTGGATCTTCTTCGATCGCGCACTGCCGGCAATTACCGCGCGCAAACTCGGATGCGTACTGCTCACACGAACCATGGAGCGTAGGCACCAACTCGGCCTCGATTCCTACGATCGCCTTTTCCCCAACCAGGACACGATGCCTAAGGGAGGGTTTGGGAACCTGATTGCACTCCCTTTACAGTTTGCGCGGCGTAAGGCGGGCAACAGCGTGTTCATCGACTCCGACTTCAATCCGCATCCAGATCAATGGCAGTACCTCTCGACGATGCGACGAATGCCGGTCGAGGCTGCGGAGGAGATCGTCGCGGAAGCACAAAGCAAAGGCGACCTGGTCGGCGTTCGGAGGAGCATCACCGACGATGAGGGTGTTCAAGACCCGTGGACCTTGCCGCCTTCCCGCAAGCGGAAGGAAAAGCCGATCGAAGGGCCGCTGCCAAAGACTGTTCAGATCGTCCGCGCGAATTTGATTTACGTGGAAAAGAAGGATCTGCCACCAGCGATGCTGAATCGGCTACTGCGACTGGCGGCATTTCAGAACCCCGAGTTCTACAAGGCTCAGGCGATGCGGCTCTCGACGTACGACAAGCCGCGTGTGATCGCGTGCGGCCAGGAATTTCCCCAGCATATCGCTGTGCCTCGTGGATGTCTGATGGAGAGCTTGGCATTTCTAGAGGCGCACAAGATTCGGCCCGAAGTTCGGGACGAACGATACGCAGGCACGACGATTGAAACGGCGTTCCGGGGTCAACTTCGGCCGTTCCAGGAGGAAGCCGTCGCGAGGATCACCGCCCACGACGAAGGCATTCTGTGCGCTCCCACGGCGTTCGGGAAGACCACGGTTGCGGCGTGGCTGATCGCGAAGCGCAAGGTCAACACGCTGATCGTCGTTCACCGGCAGCAGTTGCTCGATCAGTGGCAGGAGCGCCTTGGGAGGTTCTTGGATCTGCCCGCCAAGTCGATCGGGCATATCGGCGGCGGCAAAATGGAGCGAACGGGATGCATAGACGTCGCCGTGATCCAGAGCCTTTACCGGAAAGACGAAGTGAAGGACTTCGTGGCTGAGTACGGTCAGGTGATCGTCGACGAATGCCACCACATTTCCGCTTTCACCTTCGAGCAGGTGATGAGGCAGGTGAAGGCCAAGTATGTCGTCGGCCTGACCGCCACGCCGACTCGGAAAGACGGGCATCATCCGATCATCTATATGCAGTGCGGACCTGCGCGATACAACATGAGTGCACGCACGATGACCGAAACGACGCCGTTCGAGCACAGAGTGACTCCCCGCTACACGGAGTTCCGGATGGCGCCGGAACTCACCGAGATTACGATCCAGGACATCTACGCCGCACTGGTCGACAATGCGCCGCGCAACGAAATGATCGCTGGCGACATCGCGCGCGCTGTAGGGTCGGGACGGTGCCCGCTGCTCCTGACCGGACGGGACAGAGCATCTCCAGTATTTCGCGGCCAAGCTTGCAGGTGTTGCCCAGCACGTCTTCGTCCTAAAGGGAGGCATGGGGAAAAAGCAGCGCCGTGAAACCGCGGCAGCCTTGGCGGCAGTGCCGGAAAACGAATCGCGAGTCATTCTTGCGACGGGAAGCTACATCGGGGAAGGGTTCGACGATGCGCGTCTGGACACGCTATTCCTGGCGATGCCGATTTCCTGGAAGGGCACGCTGCAGCAGTATGTGGGCCGGTTGCATCGTCTCCATGCTGACAAGCGATTTGTGCAGGTCTACGACTATGTGGACGGGTACGTTCTGATGCTGGCAAGGATGTACGAGCGCAGGTTGAAGGGTTATGCGGCGATTGGTTATGCGATCGAGCAGGAGATTAATCCGCCTTGCCCGCCGGCGGTCGCACATTCGTAGGCTCATACCGGAATTATGGCCTGCGTTGCGATGTCAGATAGAGCAGAGAGGGAAAGTATGAGGCCAAAGCGAATGAAAAAAAGCGCACTACCCAAACAGCTTCAGCTGAGCAAGGCGCGGCTTGATGATCTCATCGACGATGCGCTAATCGACGCCTATGGCGAGTCGGAACAAGTGACCGGCTTCTACACGATGCTGGAAAATGACCTTCATCTGCCTTTCGAGACGCAAATCCTGGGCGTGACGGCAACCGTGGAAAGCATCGATCTCACCGAAGACGACCAGCTTGTTGCAGTCTGCAGGGCGGGCAGGACGCGGCAACGGATTTCGCTCTCGGAATTGCCGCTGCCATCGCCACCTCCGGCGGGGGCCGAGTGGATTGCGGCGTATCGGTACTGGCGAACTGGCGCCATGAGATGAGCACACGGTTGTGGCGCCCTTCGTTAATTCACTCTTCGTCAGGCTCGGACACGATCAAAGCACCTATAAGGTCGTAGTGTAGGACCCGCTGTCAGGGATACCTTGGATATCCAAATACACCTGGGCCTTCGAGTTGGGCAACTTGGGAGTGCCGTGAATAGACCGTATTCTCCCGAATAGCGTGTCTGCAGCGCGGGGTAGCGAGGCCTCGCCGGTTTCTTCGCCCGCTTGGGCGTCCGGCGTGGTCTGAACGTGTAGGACAACTGCCTCAGTCTGCACTGCAGTACAACAAACTGCTGAAGATAGTCTGGAGCACCTGTTTACGGTTGAAACAAAAGCCCTCCTTGTGTTTCAGATCTCCGACACCGCATCGACCTCGAGGGTCCAAAAAACCGATCTATTTGAAATTTAAGGTCTGTTGCAAAGCGGCCAGAGGGGTGTGCCTATCGTAAATCCCATCTGCAGCCAGATGCGACCGGCGCACAGCGGCTGCAAATCAAGGCGTTCGGGCCGTGCTCGTCGGGAGCAATTGAGGAGCACGAGAAATCGATGCTGTTTTGGCGCCCAACGGGAGTCTTGTCATATCAGACAGCGAAAATCGGCAACTTGTTTCTGGATGGGAATTGATAGGGACTTCTACGTTCAGGCTGCGCGCCTCTCGTAGCGGTGGTGAAGGGAGTGCAGCCTGATCACCACGACCAGAATTATGGCACATACGTGATCACTCATCCTCTTCCAATCGAACTATTCGTGGAGAATCCCGCTTTCCCCGTCAGTTCATTGAAAAAGCGGCCACCCGGGCGTTTATCGTCTCGGGAGGATTACAGCGGCACGGCGGTGGCAGATGTTAGATTCTCAGCCGGAGCCGGAGTTCCGAAGCGACCATCCGGATCCCGAATACGATTGCGCCGTCAACCTCAAGGTAAGGCAGAAGTACCTGACCGCGCCTGGCCGCTCCAACATGTGTTGTATCTGACACCGGAGTCACTCAGTCGCTCTTGCGCGACCCGGAGAGGACGCTCCAGGGAATTGCATTGCCGATGCGGAGCCGCACGGTCTTGCCGCACATCTTGTGAAACTCGCGCGCCAGTCCCATGTTTCGCAAGCCGGGATGCACCATACCGGCTACCTGAAACTGCACGCTGTTGTTGCCCTCGAAGAACACCGGCACAACGCGGCACCTGGCGCGTGTGCGAGCCTTGCTGCCGTGGTTTTCCACGGCGGGTCTGCGATCGAGCGCTGAGTCCAGTCGAGTTGAGCGACTTCGCCGGCGGGAAAAATCACCAACGCGGTGTCGGCCGCAAGCTGGCGCATCGATTCCCGAAGGGGAGCCCGGTTGACCGCGTTGGCGGTTGGAGCGTCAAAAGGATTCACCGGGATCATGCGGCCAAGGAGTGGAACCACGCCCGCGAGCATGGAGTTGACCATGATCGTCCAATCCGGTCGAACGCGATCGAGCACTGCCGCAAGGATCAACCCTTCCACGATTCCATACGGATGATTGGCCACAACGACAGCCGCTCCAGCGGCGGGGAAACGCGCGGTCGTCCCCATCGATTTGGTAACGGATAGCCAGCCTCACCAACATGCTCCTGGCGAACTGCGCTTCCGTGCCGGTGAGACTTGCTTCCTGGAAACAATCCATCACCTCGTCCGGGACTAGCAGTCGGCGTAGCGCGTGCTCCAGAGGCTCGACCCGTGGGCGGAGTATCGAAGGCAGCATTCGCGAAATACGGATCGGAAACGGCGGCGATGCAGGAAACATACCGCCAGATTGCGGCGTGGCCAGTTACGTCCCGGTGAG
>JAOAPT010001002.1 GCA_025463045.1 Candidatus Solibacter sp. | reverse complement strand
GCTGGTCCCGGTGAGTTTTTGACGCCTGATTGTTTTCAAGCACATGCTGGGATCGTTTGGTAATACGCGATTTCGAATGAGTGCGCCGGCTGGGTTCGTTTTGCGAACGCGTGTGCGCGGCGGCTGGAGTGATCGTATTTGAGAACGGCCCTTGCATCTGGTTCGACGCTAGCACGTGGATTTTGGGCTGGAGGATGGGAAGAGGGATAAGTGGCTTGGAATTAGCGCGAAATATTTAAATTGTTTTGGTGAACGGGTTGACTTACTTCCACGGATTCAGGGTTGGCACGCCGGTTCCGGCGACATCCGAGTCATTTCTGGTGACGAGAGTAAGGTTGTGGTGTAACGCAGTCGCCGCGAGGAGGCCATCGATAACCGGGGTCGGTTTGCCTTTGGATGAGGCGAGGGCAGATGCCCTTCCCCAGCGGTGCGCGATAGCTTCGTGTACCGGCAAGATCCGGCCTTGAAAACGGGCGGGCAGATCGACGGTCAGCCACGATTCGAGGCGGCCCCGCCGGCGGCCTAAGCGTAGTCTTTCGACGCCGTGTCTAATTTCGCTCAGCGTCAGGACGCTTAAAAAGAGGATTGACTCGTCCGTCTCTTCGACCCAACGGATCACATTGCGGTCGGGCTTGGGTGTGATCAGTTCCGATACCACGTTGGTGTCCAACAGAAATCCGCTCACAGATCAATCGCTCTGCCGAAATCGCGCGGACGGCCGAGTTGAATGCCGGAACCTGCAAGGGGCGAATCCGCAAAGAACTGAACCAAGCTCCCCGAGAGCTTCTTCGGACTGGAAAGGCGTTCATAATCCTCTGCGGGAAGTACGACTACTGCCGTTCTGCCGTGCTTTGTCACCCGTTGGGGGCCGCACTCGCGGGCGAGCCTGAAGACTTCGCTGAATCGCGCCTTGGCCTCTTGCAATTGCCAAACCTTCTGAACGGTGTCGCGCTTAGGCAGTTTGGCGGAGCGGGTTTGGGTCTTGCTCTTTCTCATGGGAGATTCTGACTAGTCCGGTCAGAATCATTATATCACCCGGGATTACGCGATTTCGAATGGGTGTGGAGGGCGGGTTTGTTTTGCGAACGCGTGTGCGCAGCGGCTTGGGTGATCGTGCTGAGAGACGTACCTTGCATCTGGTTCGACGCTAGCACGTGAATTTTGGGCTGGAGGGCGAGTCCACTTCATGCTGGACAAGTCAATCGGGAGTAATGAAGGGACGTCTTGCACCGTGGCGAATGTGGATCACGTCCACCCGCTTCTGCTTTTCCAAGACGCGGTATATCGCACGGTAGACGTGGGGTCTGGTGCCGTATAGCAAGTGTCTAAACCTACCATTCTCGGGAGTCACTGGACACCGATTGGGCTGTTCCTCAAGACTCAAGATTGCGGATTTGAGTCCGCGATACCATCTCAGAGCGGCGACGGAATTCCCGGCGTTGATCTCCGCGAATAACTGGACGAGATCACGCTGGGCGCGAGCGGTGAGGTTAACGAGGTATGCCATTTCTGGCTTCGAAATCCTCGAAAAACTCCCGGGCAGGACGGACCTTCCCCTGCTTTATATCGTCCATTCCCTGGCGAATGCCTTCTTTCGCGTCGGCGCGTGCTGCGAGGTCGAGCAGGCGCTGATAGGCTTCGGCATCCTGCACGACGGCGGCAGCCTTTCCGTTGACCGTAAGCACCACGGGACGCCGCGTTTTCTTGAGTTGTTTCATGAAATCGCCGGAACGGCGGCGAAAGGTGGTCAAGGATTGAATGTCGCTGGTGATGTTCAGCATATGAGGTCCCTCGTGGAGCACCTAATTAGATGCTACCAGAATCGCACCGTCTATTGAACGCGGCGCCATGCGGACGTTAGTGACCCGGGTTGCGCGCCCACATCGGAGAGGCCGTTTCGAAAACCATCGCGCCAACTGGCCCACTTGGGTTGCCAGCCGAGTTCGCGCTTTGCCTTCGCGTTGGCGGCGCCGCGGACTTCCGTCATCATGACGACGCCGTGTTCGCCGATAGCGAGGCGGCCGAGCCAGGCGGGCAAGTGCAGCGGCGGCTTCCCGCCGAGGATGCCCTGCAGGAGCGCCAATTCTCGGGCGACCCGAATGATTGCGGATCGTGCTACATCGATTCCGCCGTGTTGCGGCTGCCGTTTCGGATCGATGTGGAGGAGGCCAGCGCCCCTAGCGCCTCCACGCCTGAGCCTGGATCGGCGGTTCTGCTGTTGCTCCCGCTGTTCGGTGTCTATTACAGGCGCTGCTAGCGTGCGGATGCGTGGCGGCGCCGCCCGTTACGCTTGCGGCTGTGCTGACGCGGGTGTTGCCCCTCGCTTGGGTGGTTCGGGCTTGAGTGGTTCGGGCTTGAGCAGATTCGACGAGGCGGAGAAGTTATTGAACTCGGGACTGGAGGCGCGAGTTAGACTTACGGGGATGGGAGTCGCGCTCTGGAAGTTTATCTGATCGACGGCACATACGAGTTGTTCCGGCACTACTACGCAATGCCATCGGCACGCGATGGGGAGGGCCGGGAGGTCGCGGCGGTGCGCGGCGTGCTGAGGTCCGTCCTAGGGATGATTCAAAGCGGCGCGACTCACGTTGCGGTTGCAACCGACCACATCATCGAGTCCTTTCGCAACGCGCTTTGGCCGGGCTATAAGACCGGCGAAGGGATCGAGCCGGATTTGTGGGCCCAGTTCCCGCTGCTCGAAGAGGTGCTTTCGGCGGCCGGGATCGTCGTCTGGCCGATGGTGGAGTTCGAGGCGGACGACGCACTGGCGGCTGCGGCGTCGATTGCGGCCGGCGATCCGCGCGTCGAACGCGTCGTCATCTGCACACCCGATAAGGATCTCGGCCAATGCGTGCGCGGCACTCGCGTCGTGCAGTTGAACCGGCGGACCCGCACGACGCTCGATGAGGAGGGCATCGTGAAGAAATTCGGCGTGTCGCCGGCGTCTATCCCGGACTACCTGGCGCTGGTGGGCGACGCAGCGGACGGCTATCCAGGCTTGCCGGGCTGGGGAGCGAAGTCGTCGGCGGCCGTGCTCGCCAAATTTCACCATCTGGAAGCGATCCCGGCCGACTCGCGTGAGTGGCGAGTCGATGTCGGCAACGCGGGCGGCCTGGCGCACACACTCGCGCAGGAGCACGATCGAGCGATGTTGTTCCGAACGCTGGCCACGCTGCGAACCGACATTCCGCTGTTCGAGGATGTAGATCAGCTTGAGTGGCACGGTCCGGGCGCGAGTTTCAGCAGCCTGGGGGCGCGGCTCGATGCCGCGGTCACCACCGTCAGCAGGAAGCGCAAAGGGAAGTAGGTTCTGCGCGGGCGAATGGTGTGCGCGGCAGATTACACTAAGCGAACATGGAGAATCAAACGATCGGGCTGGTGGTGCACGCGGTCGGCACTACGGGAGTGCTGCACCAATTGACCGGCGTGATTGCGCAGCATGAGGGCGATATTACGTCGGTCGAGATTCTGGTGAACCGGCCCGAGGAGGCGCGCACCTATTTCGAAGTGATTCTCCCAGGGAGCGTCGACCCGCTGATCGAAGGCCTGCGCGCGCTTCCGATCGTGCGCGATGTGGAGATCGTGAAGACGCTGCAAGCGATCTATGGCAAGCGCATCATTATTATGGGCGGCGGAGCGCAGGTGGGCCAGGTTGCGATCGGCGCCGTCTCCGAAGCCGACCGCCACAACATCCGCGGCGAGCATATTTCGGTGGACACGATCCCGCTCGTCGGCGAACACAAACTTGCCGACGCCGTGCGCGCGGTGGCTCGCCTGCCGCGCGCGAAAGCGCTGGTGCTGGCCGGTTCGCTGATGGGTGGCGACATTGAAGCGGCGGTCCGGGAGGTCCGGCAGCAGGGCCTGCTGGTGATCAGCTTGAACATGGCGGGCAGCGTCCCCGATGCGGCCGATCTGGTTGTCACCGATCCCGTGCAAGCCGGGGTGATGGCGGTGATGGCGGTCGCGGAAACGGCCAAATTCACGCTGGAACGGCTCAAGCGCCGGGTATTCTAGCGATGTCGATTTCACGCCGCGGGCTGCTCGCCTCCGCTTCCACGCTGCGCCTCCTCAGCGCGTTCTCCGCGCCTTCGCTCAAGATCGTCGTTACTGGAGGTCATCCGGGCGACCCGGAGTGTGGCTGCGCGGGAACGATCGCCCGCTACACGGAGCTCGGCCACCAGGTGGTGCTGCTGTACCTGAATCGCGGGGAGGGGTATTGCGGCGGAGCCAGCCTCGGACGCTGCGCAGCGATCCGTACCGCGGAAGCCCGTCAGGCATGCGGGATTCTCAAGGCGCGCGCCGCCTTCGCGGGACAGATCGACGGCCGCGCTGTGATCGACGCCGCGCACTATGTGGCTTTCGCTCGACAGCTTGCGGCGGAGCGTCCTGACGTGGTGTTCACGCAATGGCCGATCGACCGGCATCGCGACCATCGCGCCATCGCCGCCCTGACGCTCGACGCATGGTTGAAAGCGCGCCAGAGTTTCGCGCTGTACTATTACGAGGTCGCCGAGGACACGATGATGTTCTCTCCGGCCGAGTATGTCGACGTCTCATCCGTCGAATCGCAGCGCCGCGCCGCGTGTTACGCGCACGTCTCACAGCAGCCCGACAAGTGGTACCCGAAGCAGGTGGAGATCACGCGCGCTCGTGGTGCGGCGAGCGGATTCCCGCAGGCCGAGGCGTTCCTCCGCCACGCGGAGAGTCCGCGAGCATTCCTGCCTTGACGGTAGGATCGCCGGTTCGAGCTGCCCAGCGGTGCAGCAGTGCTTTCAGGTCATCGACGTTCCGGCGTTCGGAGAGCTTCGCGACGAGATTCTCCTGCTCATAGGGATCGCGGGCGAGATTGTAGAGATGAGTGGGCCGCCACGCCGAATCCACGATCAGCTTGTAGCTGCCGCGCACCGTCATGCGCCACTCATGCGATTGCCCGAGTCCACCCTCGGCGAAGATCGACCCGGGCGATGGGCCGCGGCCGCGCGTCAACAGGCTCGCGTGATTCGCGCCCTGCATTCCCTTCGGTGCGGTTGCTCCGCAAAGCGACAGCAAGGTCGGCGCGTAATCGACGTTCGACATCAACGCGTCGATTGTGGTTCCCGCGCGAATGCGCCGAGGGTAGCGGACCAGCAGGGGAATTCGGGACGACTCTTCATACGGGCGATCGATCTCATCGACGCCTTGCGAGCCGAGCGTCTCTCCGTGGTCCGAGGAAAATACGACGATGGTGTTTTCGGCGAGCCCGCGATCCTCGAGTTCCTTTAGTAGGCGTCCGACGTTTTCGTCGACGGCGGAACAAAGGCCGTAGTATCCCGCCAGCTCCTGCCGCGCGGTTGGTTCGGCGCTCTTCGGAACGTTGTCGCGCAGGCGCAGTTCCTCGGGGCGATAGGTTGCGTGGCGCGGGGGAGGAGTGTGGGGCGCGTGCGGCGCGACAAAGGAAAGATACAAGTAGAAGGGCTGGCGGCTGGCTTGGCGGAGGAAGTCGATCGCCAGATCGGTCTGGCGGTCGGGCTCGAAGCCGGCGGTTCGGATGGGAACCGGATCATCGCGGAAGTAGACAGAATCGAAATGCTGGTGAGCCACGTTGTAGGCGGCCCAGTAATCGAAACCCCTGCGCCGCTCGGGCGGCACGAACCCCGGATTCGCCGCACCATCCAGATGCCACTTCCCGATGTATCCGGTTCGATAGCCCGCTGTCTTGAGGATCGCCGACATGGTCTGCTCACCGAGCGGCAACAGCGAGTGATTACGCGTCACACCGGCGGCGTGAGGGAATTTGCCGGTGAGTATCGCCGCTCGCGACGGGCAGCAGACGGGGTAGCTCGTGTACGCGCGGCTGCAGTACGCGCCCTCGCGGGCGAGACGCGACAGATTGGGAGCGGCGAGATTCGGATCGCCCGCCTGCGGGAGCGCCTGTCCGCGCCACGAGTCCGTCAGGACGAACAACAGGTTGGGCTGTTGGCGCGGAATCGCCGGGAGCGCCGTCGCTGCCGCCGCTCCGAGCAAACTCCGGCGGGAGATGCTCGTCATCTTTTCGCTACTGGCCACCCGCACTCTGGACATACTCCTTCACCTGCTCTTCCAAGAGTTCCAGCGGCAGGCGGCCGTTGCGCAGCACCACATCGTGGAACTCCCGCACATCGAACTTCGCTCCCAATTTCTGCTCGGCGAAGGTCCGCAACTGGCGGATCTTCAACTGGCCGATTTTGTAAGACAGGGCCTGTGCCGGCCACGAAATATAGCGGTCGATCTCGGCCGTGGACGCGTCGGGCGCATGCGTGCTGAAGTAATCGAGCGCCTTCTCCCGCGGCCAGCCGAACGCGTGCATGCCGGTATCGACCACCAGGCGGACGGCGCGGAAACGCTCACTCGCCAGCTGCCCGAAACGGCTCGACGGCTCGCGGTACAAGCCGAGCTCCGAGCCCAGCGATTCGACATAGAGCGCCCAGCCTTCTCCGTACGCGCTATTGCTGTAGAAGCGGCGAACCTCCGGGAGATCCGCGAGTCCTTGTGCCAGCGTGCCCTGGAAGATATGTCCCGGCACAGCTTCATGAAGCACCAGCGACTCCTTGTTGTACTTCACCTGCTTTTCCGGTTGGTACGCATTCAGATTGAACCAGCCGGGACGCGAGAAATCGGGCGCGGGAGCCTGCGCGTTCGACGCCGTGGCGGCTTCGCGATCCGCCGGAATCGCGCGGATGCCATAGAGCAGAGTCGGAATCCGCTTGAACTGCTCGGGCAGTTGCGGCTCGATGATCTTGGCGATGTTGCGGCAGTATGCCAGCATCTCGTCCTTCGATTGGAAGTGCTGCGCGGGGTCGCCGCCCAGTTTGCGCTCGTACTCGGAAATCGTGCCGCTGAAGCCCGCCTCCTTGAGCAGCGCCTGCATCTCCACTTCGATCCGTTTCACCTCCGCCAAGCCGAGATTGTGAATCTCTTCGGGAGTCATGCTGGTGGTGGTGAGTGAGCGGATCAGCGCCTGGTACGTGTCGCGGCCCTGCGGCAGCGTAGTGACGGCGATGCTCGCTCGGGCCGCCGGCAGGTATTTGGCTTCCAGGTAGGCGTACAGCTTTTTCCAGGTGGGCAGGAAGCTCGATTGATAGGCTTCCGTGGCCTGTGTCTTCAGGCGCTGCTGGTCCGCGGCAGGGATGTTCGCCGGAAAATGTCGGAACGCCTCGAGCAGCGCCGAGTCGGCTGGCGTCTGGCGGAGCTGCTCGGCGACCTGTTGCATCACGCGATCGACGACGACCTTTGGCTGCGTCATGCGTTTCGCGATCGCCTCGTCGAGTTCGGCCAGCCGCTGGTCGATCAATTTCGGAATGCCGCGCAGACGGGAAAGCTGATTTTCATAGTCACGTACGGTGCGCGCCGGGGCGCCGTCGAACGCCTGGTAGACGCCCGTGTGCAGCCCGTAGAGTTGGCCGACGGGCAGCATCAACACCGTCGCGTCCCACGCGTCGAGCCGGACACGCATGTCGTAAGCGAGCAGGCGGACGCTCAGTTTCTCCTGCGGAGTCAGTTTACCGGTGTCGATCCGCGAGACCTCCAAGAGTCGCTTCTCCAGATGCATACGGCGCTCGGAGAGTGCAGCTTTCGAATAGTCCGTCCAGACACCGTCGTATTCGTGCCGGCCCAAGCGCGCGGCGAATTCGGGTTCGTCGCGGAGGCGTTCCTCCCACGTTGCCTTGAAGAAATCCTGAACGGACTGGGCGTTGGCGACGGCACCGAACGCAAGGAATGCGAGGAAGGACAGACGGGCGCAAAACATTGCCGTAGTAT
>JAOAPT010000885.1 GCA_025463045.1 Candidatus Solibacter sp. | reverse complement strand
GAGCGCCGCCCTCCTGCGCAGTGCACTTCACGCCCTGCACATCGCACTGCCAGCGCCCGCCCGCCTGGAACGAAATCGCTTGCCCATCGGCCGAGTACTCGATCTCCTGGAACGGCAGTTGACCCGCTGTATACGAACGTCCCGACGCGCTCGAAAGCGCCGCCGCCATCTTCGCGTGATCGAACGCCGGACCGCGCGTGCCTTTCGCCGGGTCCACCAGCACAAACTCGCTGCCCGCGGCCGTCGTCACACGATACCAGAAGCGCTCATCGGCCAGCCAAGTCGGCCGCACTCCGGAACGGAGCACCAGCGGGGTCGTGTTGTACCCCATGAATTTCTCGGCGCGGGAATACTCAGCCGCCGTAAACTTCGTCTGCGCAAACGCCGGACCCAGCGCCAGCAAAGACGCGGCAAGACAGCACATTCTGCTATGCATTTAGGAGGGATGATCACACCCGAATGCCCCAAAAGTCAAGCTCATCAGCCCGCCAATCATGCCCCCGAGGAACACGCCGGCCCCCGCGCGCGCTCTCTCTCTATCGGAGCCGCGACGGTTCTCGCACGTTGGCGAGCGACGGAGCGGTGGCCCCATTCAGCGGCAGTCGCGCGGGCCCTGCTCGGCCATCTCCCACTTACGCTACCGCGATGCTCGCGACAATCACGCCGCGCTCGCGCGAGTCTTCCTCATCGGGAGGCAGCGCCTTATCCAGCCGGAACCGCACTTCGACTTCCCCACTCGCCGCAACATCACGCACATACATCGCCAAGCCCGCCGCCGCGAACGTCGCGGGCTCGAGTTCGCGCCCATCGATGCTCGCGCTCAACGTGAACGGCCCCAGCCGCCGCAGCGATTCCTCGGGGATGAACAGCTTCATCGTCAGCGCCCCCGCTCCTTCGGCGGCCCGCACCCGCACCGCGAATTCGCGCTCCGTCCATCGCCAGCCCGTCTCTTCGCTCTCGTGCCAGCCGCTCAGAAGCTGCAGATTGACCAGCCGCTCGTGCCGGCTGCGCAGTAACGCAAACACGCGCTCGTCGCGCTTCGCATGCACCGGGTCGCTGCGCGACGTATCGCCGAGGCTCACAAAATCCAGCACCTCCCAGTGCGCGCGATGCAGCATCACCCGCAGCGCCTGTTCCGTGAAGATGAAGTAGTTGCTGTTGTCCTCATTCAACTCGTTCTCGGCCAGCAGATACGCCAGCGCGGTATTCGCGGGCAGCGCCGTCCCGTCGGGAAGACAGCGCGCCACACGCGTACTCAGCAGGCAGTTCGTCGTGCGCCGCGATAACTCCTCGAGCACATAGAACGGATTGCGCAGGTGATAGAGAATCCCGAGGAACACCACCAGTTCGTACGAATCGTGAGGCAGCGTAAACGGACGGTCCACATCGATCTCGTGGATCTCCACGTTCGACCCCAACGCGGCTTTCAGCGCGCGAATCCCGCGCATGCCGTTGTGGTTGTACGCCGGATGATCCGCCGCCACCACCTGATAGCCCAGGCTTTCCAGGAAGAACGCCAGTTCCCCATCCTGCGACCCCATGTCGAGCACGCGCCCGCGGCCGTCGAGCAGCAATCGGTTCGGCCCCGTCAGCAGATTCTCCAGGTGCCCAAGCGCCGAGAGCGTGTCGTAGGGATACCATTCGAAGCCCGGGTCGCCCAGGTCTTCCTTCACGCGGCGCACCCGCTCGCCGAAGTGCCGCGCCTCGGTTACCAGCCCTTTGATATCCACACCGCCACCTTCTCCGCCCACATCCGCCCGTGCGCCTCCAGTCCCTTCGAGCTCATGTGTACGCCCGTCCCGTTCTTCTCCCGGTTGGCGCCCGTCAGCGTATCGGTGTCCGGACCCTGGAGCGCGATCTTGTCCTGCCACAATGACGCTTGCGCGGCACGAATTGCCGGATCCGCAGGGTCGTCCGGCACGTGATAGCTCACCTGCGCCACCATCCACGGGAACTCCCAAGTCGCATCTCGCGTCGCGGAGATCAGGCGCTCCATCATGCGTCGATAGTCTTTGCCGCTCAGCTCATGCCCCACCTGCTGGTGCGCGTCGGATTCGCCCTGATGCCACAACAACGCGCGCAATCCGCCCTGCCCCAATTGCCGGATGCGTTCAATCATTCCCTCAAACAGTCGCCCGTCGGACTCCCACTCCCGCTCGCTGACTTTCACAAAGAATCTCGGGGCCGTCGGCGGCGAGGAGAAGCGATCGCCCTTCGGCAGCCACTGCCGCACGCTGGTGCCGCCGTACCCCACGCACGCCACGCCGATCGGCACCTTCAACCGCGCGTACAGCGCGTCGCCGAAGGCCGGAATAAAGCTGCCGCGCTTGCTGCCATCCTGCACGCCCGGCTGCGGATCGTCGGCGGTCCGCCACTCCGCGCCGCTAAACGTGCTGACCATCCCGCTGCGCGGGCGCTGCAACTCCTCGCCGTAGTTTGTCGAGTTGGATTGCCCGGAGACGACGAAGACCTCGCCGATGCCGACGTGCTCCACCGTCGCCGCAGTTCCGCCGGCGCGCACTTGGACTTTGTACCATCCACCCGCCGGCATCGCGAGCTCGCCGTGGAAAACGCACGTGCCCGCATCCACTTGGAGTGCCTTACCGTTCGCCTCCGCCGACGTGCACGGCCCATCGGCTCGTCCGCGGATCGCGATCTTCCCCGCGTCCTTCGTCGCGCGTTGAAACACCTGGTAATCCCGCGGCGAATCGAGTGTGATCCCCGCAAACGCCGCCCACGCAAACAGAACCAGGATGGGGCCGGCGCGGAACATTAGCGCGCTTCCACGGGCGCGGGCATCGTCTCTTTCGTAAACCGCGGCACCATCTCGTCGCGATTCGCCACGTGCCAGATCGACGCCGCCACGATCGCCGCCGCCTTCTGCACATCGTCGGGAATGATGCGCTCGTACGTGTCGAGATTCGTGTGGTGCGTCATTGAGTTGTACTCGATCGGGTCCTGTTGGAAGCCCACGCCGGGCAAGCCCGCATTGTTGAAGGACGTGCTGTCCGTCCCGCCGGTCGCGCGGCTGCCCGTGGCGCTCACGCCGAAGACGCCCCAATCCGTATATCCCGCGAGCACCGGACGCAGCACCGCCGCCGCTGCCGCCGGTCCGAAGATCCCCGCGCCGCGAACCCGCCCCGTGCCGGTGTCCACATTGAAGTAGCAATCCAGCTTGGCGAATTCCGGCTTCTGATTTTCGAACGTGCCGAAGTGCTGCTTCACATACGCCAGCGAACCGAGCAGCCCTTCCTCCTCACCCGACCACAGCGCCACGCGGATCGTCCGCCGCGGCTTGAGCCCGAGCTTCTGCACCAGCCGTGCCGCCTCCATCATGATCGAGGAGCCGATCGCGTTGTCCGTCGCACCCGTCGCTGCATGCCACGAATCGAGGTGGCCGCCGAGCATCACGATCTCGTCCGCCTTGTCCGTCCCCGGCAGTTCGGCGACCACGTTGTAGCTCGTCTTGCCTTCGGGAAAAACGTGGTTGACGATGTTGAACTCCATCTTCATGTCTTCGCCGTCGGCCAGCAGGCGCTCGATGCGGCCATAGTCGTCATTGCGCAGAATCAGCGTCGGGACGGTCTTCGTCGGGTCGTACGCGCGGTGCTGTTGCGCCACGATGACGCCGTCGCCGCGCGCCGCATCATTCAGCCGTACCAGCGCGCCGCCATTGAGCAGCATGGCGTCGATCGCCTCACCCACCTGGATCGCCGTCAAGCGGTTGGGGTCGGGTGTGCCGCCGCGTCCACCACCGCCGCCGAATCCGCCGCGGCCGCGGCCCGCGTTCGGGCTGTTCGGGTCGTACTGTTCCTTCACCTGATCGTCGGGACGGCGCTTCGCCGGAGGCTCGAAGTTCACCGGGATCACCGCCGCCTTGCCCACCAGGACGATCTTGCCCTTGACCGTGGGCTGCGTCGCCTTGACCCACTCATCCATTTCCGCCTTCGTCGGGCCGAGTCGCGCCGGACCGCCGCGTCCGCCGCCGAACCCGCCGCGCCGCCCGCCGCCCGCCGGAGCATCCGCCGTCGCTGGGGGTGGGGTCGGCAATGGCCCTTGCGGCGCCACAACCTGCATCGCGGAGCCGGTCACCGTACCGTTCGTCGAAGGCGTCCACGCCAGAACTTCGAACTTCAAATTCTCCTGCACCGGCGAGACGATGAACGCAGTGGCGCGCTCATTGCTCCAGCCCGGATGTCCAAAATCCCATGCCTCGAGATGGGCGTTCTTGAAACCCCAGTCCGTAAGCTGTTTGACTACCCACTTCGCCGCCGCCTCGTGATTCGGCGTGCCGGTGACGCGCGGGCCGTAGCGGTCCGTGAGCATATGGAGCGTGTGCATGATCTGCGAATGCTCCAGTTCCTCGCTGCGGAAGCGGGCGTTGGTCGCCTCGTCCACCTTGTCTTGCGCCAGCAGCAGCGCAGACAGAACGATCGCCAGGGACAGCTTTTTCATATGGGATTCAGGATAGCCTGTTCTGAGCAGCTATGCCTGTGCCGCCAGCCGCAGCTCGTCTTCAATCTCGTAGATCTTGTCTTCGAGCACGCGCGTCGGCGTGCCGGCGGTCTTCGCGTCGTCGAGTTTCTTCCGCGCGGTGGCCAGGCGTTTCTGAAGTCCGGCGACCTTCGGACTCACCTTCGCGGCGGTCGGTTCCGGCTTCGCCGGCGCTGCCGCGGCAGGCGCGGGCTTGCCTTTCGCAGCCACCTTCTTGCCCTTCGGTTTGACCGATGCCTTGAACCGGAAGGAGGTCACCGCCGGCGGCGGTTTCAGCGCGGCGCCGAAGTCGCTCTTATACATCTCGGCGATCTGCACCGCCTCATTCAGCACTTCGCGGAAGCGCGTCTCCATCGCAGTCTTTGCCTGGATCCGCAGATCTTCCCCCTGCTGTTTCCACTTTTGATATTCGTTGATGACGTCGTTCATGGAGTAATTAAGATAACAGGCTGAGCCGGGCCAGGGTATCGGCCAGGACCGCTGCGCCCGCGGCAATCGCTTCGGGCGATGCGTATTCGTCCGGCCGGTGGCTTACCCCGCCGCGGCACGGGATGAACAGCATCGCGGTCGGCGCGAAGCGCGAGACGAACAGCGAATCGTGATAAGCGCGGCTCACCATCTCCTGATATTGCAGAGAGCGAGCCTCGCACGCCGCCTCCAGCGTCTCGACGATCAGCCTGTCGCAGATCGCGGGAGCGTCCTTACTGATGACCTCGCCTGCGATGTACACACCGCGCCGCGATGCCACCGCGCCGCTCGCCACGTTGATCGCGTCCAGCACCGCGTCGCGCCGGCGCTCATCGATATCGCGAACGTCGAGCGTCATCTCCACCCGACTCGGAATGCTGTTGATCGCACCGGGAAAGACATTGCAGATACCACACGTCGCCACCGTATCGATCGCGCCGATCGTGAGCGCCGCATTCTCCGCCGCCAGCGCAATCTCCGCCGCTGCAAGAAACGCATCGCGCCGGTCGGGCATCAACACCGCGCCGGCATGTCCGCCCTCGCCTTCGATCCGCAGGCGCAACGCGGCGGGCGCGGCGATCGCGGTCACGATCCCGAGCGGCAACTCGGCGCGCTCAAGCAGTGGACCTTGCTCGATATGCAGTTCGACGAACGCTGAGTAGTATCCCGCCGGCAGCCGCGTGCTTTCCAAAGGACCGGTGAACCCCGCTGCCTCACGGACTTGGTTCAGCGTGCGCCCATCGCCATCGCGCAGACGCTCTCCAGCCGCTTCGTCCAGCAGACCTGCGAGGAAACGGCTGCCCAGACACCCGATGCCGAACCGCGTCGGCTCTTCGGCCGTAAAGATCAGGAGTTCGATCGAACGATGCGGCCGAAAGCCGCTTGCTTGCAGCGCACGGATCGCCTCCAGCCCGCCGAGCACGCCGACCGTACCGTCGTAGCTGCCGGCATTCGGAATGGCGTCGATGTGCGAGCCGGTGCCGACTGCGGGTAACTCCGGCGCATCGCCAGTCCAGCGCACGAACGTATTGCCGACCGCATCGGCGTGGATGATCAAGCCCGCCTGCTCGCAAAGTCCTCTCACGTACTCCCGCGCGCGCAGGTCGGCCGGGGAGAACACGACGCGCGTCACGGCGGGCAGCGGCATTTCGGAGATCGCAGCGAGTTGTGCGAGTTCGCGCGAGAGACGCTCGCTATCAATCGTCGGTGTCATCATGACTCCTGCGGATGGCGATTCCAGCATGTTCGACCGCATTCCGACCGGCTGGGGAGAACACGACGCGCGTCACCGCGGGTGGCGGCATTTCAGAAGTCGCAGCAAGTTGCGCGAGTTGGTGCGAGAGACGCTCGCTATCGATTCCAGTATGTTCGACCGTGCCCTGACCGCCTTCCGAGAACACCACGCGCGTCGCGGCGGGCAGCGACATTTCAGAAGTCGCAGCAAGTTGTGCGAGTTCGCGCGAGAGACGCTCGAGGTCAATCGTCGGTGTCATCATGACTCCTGCGGATGGCGATTCCAGCATGTTCGACCGCATTCCGACCGGCTGGGGAGAACACGACGCGCGTCACCGCGGG
>JAOAPT010000081.1 GCA_025463045.1 Candidatus Solibacter sp. | reverse complement strand
ACGGGCTGAGCGCGTCCGCCGAAGAGGGCGAGAAGGTCGTCGATCAAGCGGGCGGACGGCCTTCTTGGCTTCGAGGCGATAGACGGTGGTTTGGATCGTCGAGCAGATCGGGCGATTCTTAGCTGGGAAAGTCTCGAGAATGTCGCAGATGCAGAGCGCGCCGCGGTTCCAAGGGCGTCCATGATCTAGAGTTCGAGCTTCGATAATTACGGCAGAGGCAGCACAGCAACGATAGTTGCGGAAAATCGAAGGAGTTTCGTTGAGATTGAAGGGAGTTACGCGAACCGGACCGCAACTATAGTTGCGGTGGCGTTAACCTGGCATCGATTCCGTCCCGCTTTCGCGGGACGCTCATTATGCTGATTTTCGCATACAGGTTCCAAGGAAATGGGGGTGCGGGAGATGAACGATCTTGAGGAAATGCAGAGATTTCAGAGAGTTACGCGACGAAAAATAAATCTCATGTTGGCGTGACTCGCGCGGCGATGACGCGCGGAATGCCTGCCAAATCGGGGATCACGCGGACTTCCTGCCAGGTTGCGAGAAGCGACTGGACGTGTTCGAGGCTGGTGAAACCGAGTTCGAGAATCAGCCAGCCGCCGGGGCGAAGGACTCGAGGGGCGTCTTGCACGATGCGGTCGTAGAGTTCGAATCCCGTCGGACCGCCGAAGAGGGCGACGTGCGGTTCGAAATCGCGGACCTCGCGCTGAAGGCCTTCGCGGTGGGCCAGGGGGACGTAGGGCGGATTGGAAACGACGAGGTCCATCGACGCGGGGGCGATCGCATCCATCAGGTCGCAGACTGCGACGTGGACGTTGGCGCCGAGACTAGCGGCGTTGTGCGCGGCGACTTTCGCGGCGGCGGGAGAGATTTCGGTGGCCGACGACGGCGCGTGAAATTCGAGCGCGAGGGTGACAGCGAGCGCGCCCGAGCCGGTGCCGATGTCGAGGATGCGCCGCGCGCCGCGGGCGAGATCGAGCGCGGCTTCGACGACATGTTCGGTCTCGGGACGCGGGATGAGGACATCGGGGGTGACGCGAAAGTCGCGGCCGTAGAATTCCTGCCGGTGCGTGATGTACTGCGTGGGCTTGCCGCCGAGGCGCTCGTGGAGATAGCGGCCATAGTGCAGCCACTCGAGCTGCTGCAATTCCTGTTCGGGGTGCGCGTAGAAGTACTCGCGCTGTTTGCCCATCGCGAAGCCGAGCAGGACCTCGGCGGTGAGGCGTGGGACAGCGATACCCGCATTTTCCAGCAGCGCCGTGCCCTGGAGCAATGCGGTGTGGAGGGTCATCGGCGGAGACTAGCTGACGGGACCTTTTTCGGCCTGCTGCTTGAGCTTTTCGGCCTGGTAGAAGTCGGTGAGGGCGTCGACGATGGCGTCCATTTTGCCTTCCATCACGAAATCGAGCTGATGGAGGGTGAGGCCGATGCGGTGATCGGACACGCGATTTTGCGGGAAGTTGTAGGTACGGATCTTCTCGCTGCGATCGCCCGAGCCGACCATGGTGCGGCGTTCGGCGCCGAGAGCAGCCTGCTGTTTTTCGAGTTCCAGTTCGTAGAGGCGCGAGCGCAGCACGCGCTCGGCTTTCGCGCGATTCTTGATCTGCGATTTCTCGTCCTGGCAGGAGACAACGAGACCGGTTGGCAGGTGCGTGATGCGGACGGCGGAATAGGTGGTGTTGACGCTCTGTCCGCCGGGACCGGAGGAGCAGAAGGTGTCGATGCGGATGTCCTTCGCCTCGATCCGGACTTCGACTTCGTCGGCTTCCGGCAGGATCGCGACGGTGATGGCGGAGGTGTGGACGCGGCCCTGCTGCTCGGTGACGGGAACGCGCTGGACGCGATGGACGCCGCTTTCGTATTTGAGCTTGGCGTAGACCTTGTTGCCGCTGACGAGCGCGATGACTTCCTTTAAGCCGCCGACGCTCGATTCGCTGCTGGACGTGACTTCCATTTTCCAGTTCTGCGTTTCGGCGAAGCGCGAGTACATGCGGAAGACTTCGGCTGCGAAGAGAGTGGCTTCGTCGCCGCCGGTGCCGGCGCGGATTTCGAGGACGACGTTCTTGTCGTCGTTCGGGTCCTTCGGCAGGAGGAGAATGCGCAGATCTTCCTCGATGCGCCGCTGCTCGGGCTCGAGCTGGGCGATCTCCATCTGGGCCATTTCGCGGAGTTCGGCGTCCTGGTCCTGGAGCATGGGGCGCGCCTGGGCGAGGCCGTCGTCCACCTTCTTCCACTCGCGGTATTTGGCCGCGATGTCGGAAAGTTCACTCTGTGCTTTGGCGACCTTGCGGTACTGGTCGGCGTCGCTGATGATGGCCGGATCGGCCATTTGTTGGGTCAACTCGTCAAAGCGTTTTTCGAGCTGATCGAGTTTCTGAGCGAATTGCATGGAGAATTTAGGCGATGACCAACTGGCCGCCCTGCTGCTCTTCGAGCGCCATGGCGCCTTCGAGGGCGCGAATCGCCACGGCCGTCTGGTCGTCGGTCGGGGCCTTGGTGGTGATCCGCTGCAGCCACAGTCCGGGCGCGGTAATGGTGGAGAGCACGGAGCCGCGGCGTTTGGCGGCGAAGCGAATCAGCTCATAGCTGACGCCTGTGATCACCGGCAGCAAAGCGATACGAGATAGAAGTTTGGGAATGAAGCCATCGAAAGGAATGATGGTGTAGAACATGATGGAGACGATCATGACGACGAACAGGAAGCTGGTGCCGCAACGCGGGTGCCAGGTGACGAACTGCTGCGCGTTGGGGACGCTCACGGGCTTTCCGGATTCGAAGTTGAAGACGACGCGATGCTCGGCGCCGTGGAATTCGAAGACGCGGCGGATGTCTTTCATGAGCGAGAGGCCGTACATGAAGACGAGGAAGATGAGCATGCGGATGACGCCGTCTGTGAGGTTGAACGGAATGCGTCCGCCGAGCGCGGGGTAGATGCCTTTGAGCCAGGTCGCGAGGTACAAGGGAATGAACTTGTACATGAAGATGAACATCGCGAGGGAGAAGATCAGGTTGGCGGCGAGCATCCAACTGGGGACCTCCTTGCCCTGTTTGCCCTTTTTCTTTTCCTCCTGCTGGACGTCGTCGAGGGAGACGTCGGCGGAGAATTTGAGGGCTTTCATGCCGAGCGACAT
>JAOAPT010000883.1 GCA_025463045.1 Candidatus Solibacter sp. | reverse complement strand
GTACTCCCCGTCGCCTATCAGACGCCGGGATACTTCGCGATCTCCGCTGTTTGCGTCCGGCGAAAAATTCCTCACGCTGAAGTGGGATACACTGATGCCGTCATGAATCACCGGCGCGCTTTTTTTCAGACGTTAGCAGGACTCGGGGTCGCCGCTCAGGCCTCCGCGCAGGCCACGGAGACCGACCGCCAGTATTGGGTGCGAACCATGAGCAAGGTCGCCGAGCCCGTGCTCACGAATCTCGCCGCCGGTACTCTGAAGCGCAACATGCCAGTGGAATCGACCGCCACCGATCTTGCCGGCCGCCGCAAAGTGACTCACCTGGAAGCGATCGGCCGCCTGCTTACGGGAATCGCGCCGTGGCTCGAAGTGACGCTTCCGGCGGGCCCCGAGCGCGACCTGCAACAGCGCTATTGCAACCTCGCGCGCCAGGCGATCCACGCGGGCACCGATCCGCAATCGCCCGACTTCCTCAATTTCCACGAAGGCGCGCAGCCGCTCGTGGACGCCGCTTTCCTCGCGCATGCCGTGCTGCGCGCGCCCAACGAATTGTGGAAGAAGCTCGATGCGGGGACGCGCAAGAATCTCGCCGCCGGCCTCGCCGCCAGCAACGTCATCACTCCCGGGCAGAACAACTGGCTGCTCTTCGCCGCGATGGTGCAGACCGCGCTCGCAACGATGGGCGAGACGTGGGATGCGATGCGCGTCGACTACGCCGTCCGCGCCCACCAGCAGTGGTACGTCGGCGACGGACTGTACGGCGACGGCCCGCGCTTTCATTGGGATTATTACAACAGCTTTGTGATCCAGCCCATGCTGGTCGACGTGCTCCGCCACATCGCGCCGCACGCGAAAAACTGGCAGTCGCTCTATCCCGACATTCTCACGCGTGCGAAGCGGTACGCCGCGATTCAGGAGCGGCTCATCTCGCCCGAGGGCACGTTCCCGGTGATCGGCCGCTCGATCTGTTATCGCACCGGGGCGTTTCAATTGCTCTCGCAAATGGCGCTGCTCGGCGAACTCCCCGCTCCGCTCACCGGCGCGCGAGTGCGCTCCGCGCTGACGGCGGTGATGAAGCGTCTGATGGAAGCGCCCGGCACGTTCGACGATAAAGGCTGGCTCACGGTCGGCTTCTGCGGGCATCAGCCGCACCTCGGCGAAACGTACATTTCGACGGGCAGCTTGTATCTATGTTCCGCCGTTTTCCTGCCGCTGGGACTGCCGCCCGATCACGCATTCTGGAGTGCGCCGTCGGAAGATTGGACGTCGCGCCGAATTTTCCGCGGCGAAGATGCGCCCGCCGATCACGCGATCACGGCATAGGTCAAGGCGTGCTCCGTTGAAGCGCCCCTTCGTGCCGCCCGGGCACTCAAAGGCGATGGCCGACACGCGCGCGCCAATCACGGCATAATAGTCATTAGTGGGGAAGTTCTTCGTTCAAAATTTTGGCTGCCGGGCAACTCAGGCCGATGGCGCCGCTCTCGAATCGCTGCTTGCCGCCAAGGGGCTTGCGGCCACCAGCGAGCGCTCCGGTGCAGACCTGGTGGTGCTCAACACGTGCACCGTCACGTCATCGGCCGATGACGATGTGCGGCAGACGATCCGCCGTGTGCACCGCGAAAATCCTAAGGCGCGCATTCTCGTCACGGGCTGCTATGCGCAGCGCGCGCCCGAGGAACTCGCCGCGCTGCCCGGGGTAGAGTGGGTGGTCGGTAATTCGCACAAGACGCAGATCGCCGAGATCGTGACGGCCGCGCCGTATCACGGCAACATTCACATCGGCGATATTTTTGCACAGCATGATTTTCTTTCCGCACCCGTGGAGGATGCGGCGGGCGACCGCACGCGGCCGAATTTGAAGATCCAGGATGGCTGCAACAATCGCTGCTCGTTCTGTATTATTCCGTTCGTGCGCGGACGCAGCCGCAGCGCTCCCGCCGCGCAGGTGGTCGAGCAGGTGCGCGCGCTCGCCGGACGGTACCAAGAGGTAGTGTTGAGCGGCATCAATCTGGGACGGTGGGGCAGGGAGCCGGGCAGCCGGATGCGGCTCGCGGATCTCGTGCGGATGCTGCTCGCCGAGACCGATGTGGCTCGCCTGCGGCTCAGTTCCGTCGAGCCGATGGACTTCTCCGATGATCTGCTGAATCTCATGGCCGGTTCGCCGCGCATCGCCAGGCACGTACACGCGCCACTGCAGAGCGGCAGCGATCGCGTGCTTCGCCGCATGCATCGCAAGTATCGCCCGCGCCATTATGCCGACCGCGTGATGAAGGCGCGCGCGCTCATGCCCGACGCGGCGATCGGCGCCTACGTGATGGTCGGCTTCCCTGGCGAGACCGAGGCCGAGTTCGAAGACAGCCGCAGCTTCATCGAATCGCTGCCCTTCACATATCTGCACGTGTTCACATCTTCCGAACGCCCCGGCACGCCCGCGGCGGAGAACGCGGAGCAGGTCCCCATGGCGGTACGCAAGCAGCGCAATCGCGTGCTGCGCGAACTGGCGGCTTCGAAGAATCGCGCGTTCCGCGAACGGATGGTCGGACGCACGCTGTCGGCGGTAACGCTCGCCGAAACGGGCATCGCGCTGACCGACAATTATCTAAAGGTGGAACTCGCGACACCGCGCCAGGCGGGTGCCATGGTGGACGT
>JAOAPT010000865.1 GCA_025463045.1 Candidatus Solibacter sp. | reverse complement strand
TGAGTTTGTCGATACTGAGTTTGTCAATACTGAGTTTGTCAATCGACTTGTCCGGTGCCGGCATATTTCATATTATGCCGTACGCATTCGTCGGGGTAGCCGCCAAATGCGGATGTGTTAGACTGGCGTTGACATGCTTCAGGTCGTAGCGGCAATCATCGAGCGGGAAGGCAGAATACTGGTGGGGCAGCGGACACCGGCGCAATCGCATCCCCTTAAATGGGAGTTCCCGGGCGGGAAAGTGGAGCCGGGGGAGAGTCCGGAACAGGCGTTGTCGAGGGAATTGGAGGAGGAACTCGGAATTCGCTTTGCGGCGGGGGAGGAAGTCACGCGGTATGAGTACGAATATCCCGGGAAGAAGCCGATCGAGCTGATCTTCGTGCGGGTACGGGCCTTCGAGGGCGAGCCGGCGAATCTGATCTTTCACGATTTGCACTGGCACCCGAAGGCGAGTCTGCGCGAACTGGATTTCGTCGAGGGCGACCGGCCGTTTCTCGACGGCAACTATACTAGTGCCTATGGCAACAGCGATTAAGAGAATCGACCCGAGCGACAACGAATTTCTGGCGAGTCTGGAAGCGAAAGCGAAACAGCCGAATCCCTTTTTCCGCGCGATGGCGAACCGGCCGGACGTGCTGAAGAGCTTCGTGCCGCTCTATGGCGCAGTGATGGGGCCGGGGTCGGTCGAGAGGCGGACCAAGGTGATCGCATACCTGGCAGTGTCGTTCGCCAATCAGTGCGCGTTCTGCATTGCGGCAAATCTGCCGGGCGGGCGAAAGGTGGGGCTCACCGACGAGCAAATTCAAGCGCTGGAACACGCCGGGGAAAATGGTTTCGATGGAGCGGATCTGGCAGTCATCCGCTATGCGCGCGAACTGGCGCGGACCGCGAATGCCGACGCGTCGCGGGAGGCGCTGTTCGCGCATTTCACCGACGAGCAGATCGTGGAACTCACACTGGTGATCGCGATGGCAAACTTCACGAATCGCTTCAACAACGGGCTGGCGATCTTCCCGGAGGCTTGACGCGATGGCATTGTTGAGCGGTGTCCATCCGGTGGTGGAGGCGTTGCGGGCGGGGAATCCGCTGGAGCGCATCGTGATCGCGCAGGGGGCGGGCGGTCCGCGATTGCAGGAGATCATCGACCTGGCGCGGCAGGCGAAGATCCCGGTAAGGTTCGAGCCGCGGTCGTCGCTCGACCGGCTGGCGGGATCGTCGGCGCATCAGGGAGTCGTGGGGTTGGGCGCGGTGCGCAAGTATGCGGACCTGGATTCGGTGGCGGAGAGCGAGATGCTCGTCGTACTGGACGGCGTGGAGGATCCGCACAATCTGGGGGCGATCGCGCGCACGGCGCATGCGGCGGGCGCGGGTGCGGTGATCGTGCCGGAGCGGCGCGCGGCCGGCGTGACGGACGTTGTGGCGAAGGCCGCGGCGGGCGCGCTGGAGCACCTGCCGGTGGTGAAAGTCACGAACATCAATCGCGCGCTCGAAGACCTGAAAAAGCGCGGCATGTGGATCTACGGACTGGACGAGCGCGGAACCGAGGCGTACGACCAGATCGATTACGCATCGAAGAGTGTGCTGGTGTTGGGCGGCGAGGGCAAGGGCTTGCATGAACAGGTGCGCAAGAATTGCGATGTCCTGGTGCGGATTCCCATGGCGGGAAAGATCTCCTCGCTGAACGTGTCGGTGGCGGCCGGCGTGGTGCTGTTCGAGTGGCGACGGCGGCGGGCGGCGAAGTAGGGAACAACCGCGGGTCCGCCATCGTCTTCCTATTGAAGAGCGATAATACGGAAACGATATGGCATCTGGAAGCTTGTTCCGCCGGCCGGCGGTAATGTTGGCGCTCGCACTCTGTTCGGTGGGCGCGGTTGTGACCCTGATGGGGCGTCTCGCCAGCGGTCCGCAGGTGGAGCAGAAGAAGATCCAGATCTCGACGGGCGACGCGTCGGAGAGCTATCCATCGATCTCGGCGGACGGGAAGCGGCTGGCGTATAGCGCACGCGAGAGTTCCCGGGTGAGCGCGTTCCACGTCTTCGTCCGCGAACTGCCTTCGGGCAAGCCGCTGCAATTGACGAAGGGCGAGGGCAACGACATCGCGCCGGTGTGGTCGCCGGACGGGGGGACGCTGGCATTCCTTCGCGTGCTTGAGGGCAAGCGCGAATGCATCGTGATTCCGGCGGACGGCGGCGAGGAGCGTAAGATCGCGGAACTCGGTCCGGCCGGCGACGCGTCGCAGGCGATGCCCGAGATCTCCTGGAATCCCGATGGCAAATCGCTGATCGTGGTGCAGAATGCGGACAAGCAGCTGCCCGGTCTCGCGACACTCGCGCTGGATAGCGGGAAGCTGGTGCGGATCACCAATCCGGCGGAAGGGAGCGAGGGCGATTCGACTCCGGCGGTAGCGCCGAGCGGGAGCAGCATCGCGTTCGTGCGGCACACGCCGAATGACGGCGCGGATATTTTTCTGTGCGATTCGGCGGGCGCCGGTGTGCGGCGGCTGACGTTCGACGATCGGGGGATTCGCGGAATCGCGTGGAGCCGCGACGGGCAGGATCTGATCTACTCGGCAAATCGGGCCGGGGGCTGGAGGATCTGGCGCGTGCAGGCGTACGGCGGGAGTCCGCGCGAGTACACGCTGGGCGGCAAGCAGGCCTACTATCCGACGGTGGGGCGCAACCGGTTGGCGTACACCGACAGTCCGACGGTGTCGGCGATCTGGCAGGCGACGCTGGGGAGCGATCCGGTGGAAGAGCACGCGGTCCTGCGGTCGACGGGGCGGGAGAGGATGCCGGTGTGGTCGCCGGACGGCACACGGATCGCGAACATCGGCGATCAGAGCGGGTCGGACGAGATTTACGTGAGCGATGCGCGCGGGCAGAATCGGGTGCAGGTCACGCAGTCTAAGGGGCCGGGGCCGGGGCCGGGGCGGATCCGCTGGTCGCCCGATGGGAAATCGCTGATCTTCGACGTGAACACGGATCATGGCGGGGAGGTTTACACGGTCGTAGCGGCGCCGGGGCAGAAGCCGGTGCGCGTGCTGCTCAACGGCGGCAACGCGTCGTATTCCCACGATGGCAAGAGTATATATTTCCAATCGCGCGGTGGAATCTGGAAGGCGAGCGCGGATGGCGGCAATCCGCAGCAACTAACGCAGGATCGCGGCGGGGCGCAGCCAGTGGAATCGGCGGACGGGAAGTACATTTACTACCGGCAGCGGCGGAGTTTCTTCCGGATGCCGGTGACCGGGGGAGATGGAGAAGAGGCATTCGTGCCGGAGCACGATCTTTCCTTCTCGACGACGATTCAGCCGACGAAGAAGGGGATCTACTACGCGGAATTCGAACGCAGCGCGCGCAATATGGCGATTTCGTTTTACGATTTCACGACGAAGAAAAGCTCGATTGTATTTCGGATGAAGAATACGGATTTCTGGAATGGGGCGGCGTTCTCCGTGTCGCCGGACGGGAAATATCTGCTGTACCCGCGCGTGGACCAGAGTCAGACGAACTTGATACTGGTGGAGAATTTCAGATAATCATCCGAGCCGCGACCACGGCTCCCTCACGGTCGCGGCTCTGACAGGGCTCGTTTTTCGTGGTATTTCGCGGGTGGAACGCCCATCCCAACAGACCGACAGGCAAGCTACGCCGCGGACATCCAGAAGCTCTCTTTCCACGTAGCGCCGGGGGCGACGCTTTGGAGCTCCTTATAGAGCCCGGCGTGGGCGAGATTGAATGCGTTGGTGATCGCCGCCATCGGTTCGAAGCAGATGAAGTCTTGCCCCTTCGGAGCGTAGACGACGGCGACGGTGTACTTCGGGCCGTAGGTCACGGTTACCCGTTCGCGGCCGCCTTCAACGTAGAAACGGGCAAGACCATCGGGATCGCGGATGAGGTTGGCGAACACGTCGTCGAGCTGTCCGGTGCTGAGCGAGTGCGGGTCGGCGAATTCAACCGGTTTGCTCTCGCCGGTGGGGATTAACTGCGCGTTGAGCGTGAGGTGATCGCGCGCGGCGAGGTGGACGTGCCACTCATCGCGGTGAACGTCGTGTAAGCGGAAGTAAGGATGATAGCCGATGCCGACGGGCATGGGCTCGACGCCATGGTTCTCGATCGCGGTTTCCACTTCGACCGCGCCATCGTGAAGGCGGTAGGTGATGGTCAGGGTGTGAGGGAAGGGAAACTGCGCCATCAGGTCGGGATGCTTCCAGAATTCGAGGCGGCTGGTGAGCCACGCGGCGCGATCATCGTCCTTGGCCTTGACCACCTTCCACAGGTTCGAGTAAGTGAGCAGGCCGTGGATCGGCTTCTTATTGCCGTCGCGGTGGAGGTTCGGCAATTCGCCGTTGAGTAGATAGTGCTTGCCGTTGGCCCAGTATGCGTCGCCATCGATGCGGTTGGCCCACGGGGCGAGAAAGGGAACGCCGCAGAAGCGCGGTTGGCGCGCGAACTCGGCGGGGCCGGTGTATGGGAAGTGGAGGAAGTTCTTCCCGCGCACCTTCCACTCGAAGGCGGTGTTGCCGACGGAAGGCGCGATGGCCACTTCGACGGCGCGGGCGGCATCCACGAGCCGCACCACGTCGACGCCGTCCGCGGTTTCACGGCGGACGGAATAGTTTCGTGTCATCGGATATCGTCCAAGTCGCGGAGTTCGACCTCGGTGTCCTTTTGGCAGCAGACACACGGGCCGGGCGCGTACGCGCGAATGTAGCACACGTCGCACCAGTAGGTGATCATTTTAAGCTTGTCGTGATCGTGGACGAGGAGGGAGCGGGTGTGCTGCGGATCGATCAGGAACTGGCCGGGCGCGGTGAAATGGCCGTGGGCTTCGACGTCGAAGCCGTTAACCCGCGGATCGTGAAGAACTTTGCGGGTGGGCTGATCGCCATCCAATTGCACGAGCTGATGCTCGGGCGTTTCGATGGCGGGCGGCTGTCCGGCGCGCACGATAAGTTTCCCGTGCACAGTTTCCGCAGCCTTCGGCTTATCCGCTGGCTTATCGGCGGCGGCAAGCGAAAAGACGGCCAGGGCGAGCAAACACAGACATACCCTCATGGTCCTATTGTACCGTTCGGAGTTTGCGGTACGCCTCGGCGATCCAGGCGGGCTCGTCGGGTTCGCCTTTCGGCGGCATGCCTTTGGTCTTCGACCAGCGATGAATCCAGGAAAATCCGCCGGTGCCGAAGTATTCGTCGGGGAGGCGGTAGGCGTCGTCCTTGAGGGCGTCGTCGAGGCTGACGAAGCGATAGCCGCGGCGGCGCATCATGGCGAGCAGGTCCGGCATGGCGTCGGCGTTAAGCTGGCTGGCGTGAATGAGGAGCGTCTGCGGGAAATCGCGGCCCACGACCTCGCGTCCACGCTGCTCGAAGAACGCGAAGATGGAATCCATGTAGGCGAGGTAGGCTGCACGAACGCGGGCGGCGAGGACGGGGTTGGTCATGAGGGCCGGGGCGTAGGCGGCGGCGAACATCCAATCGGAATTGTCGAGCGTCACCGGGGCGATGCGGTAGTGATGCTCCGCGAGGAAGCCTTCCAATCCGCGGCGGGTCGCGTCGTCCTTGCCGGCGTGGAGAAAGGGATGGCGGAAGTAGACGGGGCGCGCGCCGAGGGCCTGCGTGATGGCAGGTTCGCCGCGGAGAAGGTCGGCCTCGTAGTCGGCGAGCGGGACGGTGTTGAGGTCGGGATGCGACCAGGTGTGATTACCGAGTGTGGCGCCGTGATCGAGCCACAGCTTGAGGATGTTCTGCAGGCCGGAATCGCCGAGCGCCTCGGCGCGTCCGGCGTTGACGAAGCCGATGACGGGGATGCCGCGCAGAGGGTCGAGGAGTTTGGCGGTCATGGCTCGGAGGGAGGCGAGGTCGCGCGGGCCGTTGTCGCCGCCGCGCGGAAGATCGTCGATCGTGATGGCGACCTGGTGCTGCTGCGCGAACGCGGCGAGTGAGATGAGCTCGAGTGAGATCAGGAAGAGAAGAATGCGGATCACACTCTAAAGTTTATGTGAGGTGAGTTCGCGGAGGGCGTCGGAGGCGATCCAGCGGGCGGCGCGGGAGTCGATCCTGGCGATGTCGCGCGCGGCTGCGATGGCGTGGACGCGCAGGGCGCCGTTCTTCTTGCCAATGGAGCGGAGGGCCCAGTTGACGGCCTTTTTGACCATGTTGCGCTCGTCGGTGGAGGCCGCGGCGATCAGCGGGAGGAGGGCGACGAAGCGCTCGTCGGGCGCGAGTTTGGCCTTCACCGCGAGGCCGGCCATTATGGCGAACCCCGCGCGGCGGACGAACTCGCGGCGCGCGTCGGACCATTTGACGGCTATGTCCCAGGCGTGCGGCGAGTAGCGGAAGAGATTCAGGCAGGCCTGATCGCAGATGTCCCAGGAATCGAAATCGCGCGCCCAGGAGTCCATTTGGCGGCGGGTGACAATTTTGGGATCGGCGACGATCGTGGCGAGGATACGGGCTTCGTGAACGCCGGAGTCCCAGAGCTCGAGCGCGAGCGAGTGATCGCGCCCGGCTTGTTTGGCGAGCGCGCGGATCACGTGCACGGGAACTCCGAGCGTGCCTTCGGTGCTGATGCCGTAGCGCGCCATCCCGGCGACGTTGGCGGGGTTGGCTTCGGCGCGGAGTGCGGTGAGAATCTGCGCGGCGGTCACGTGAGGTATTGTAGCGGGCTGCGATGCGGTGTTTCTGAAGATGCGTGGCGCTAAGAGGGGATTAGGAAGGCGGGTATCCTATAGGGAGACGGAATGGATCTGCTGCTGAATGGGACCCACGCAAAGATCACGCAAATCTGCAAAAACACCGCATCACGTTCTCTGAGGCAACCTCAGTCTTCGGGGATCCGCTGGCGTGGATCTTTGCGGACGGAGCGCACTCAACCGGCGAACGGCGCGAGATTCATTGGCCACTCTCAGGCGAGGTGGCTCCTGCTAGTCTTTTTCACGGAGTTGGAAGAAGGACGAGTCCGGTCATCAGCGCCCGGCGCGCAACCAGGAAGGAGCAGCGCGACTATGAAGACCACATCACCCCCTAACGAGAAAACGAGCCGGTCTAACGGACTGGAGCCCGAATATCGCTTCGACTACACGAAAGGCAAGCCGAACCGGTTTGCCAACCGGGTGCATCCTGGCTCTTTGGCCGTTTTGTTGGATCCCGATGTCGCGAAGGTTTTCCAGAATGCGGAATCGGTGAACACCGTTCTCCGGGCGCTGCTTTCGACGATGCCCGCCCGCCGCACGCGCAAGACGCGCTGAATCGGGTAGGGCGATCAATACTCCACGCTCACTTGAAAGAGCCCCTTCGCGGGAGCAGTCGCGCCGGAGCGGGCGGGGAGCGCGTCGAGGTCGGCGACGTTGCCGCGGCCCGCTTCGATCAGGGTACCGACGATGTTGCGCACCATGTGCTTGAGAAAGCCGCTGCCGCGGACGCGGTAAATGAGGCGTCCGTCGCCGCGCTCTAGCGTCGAAGAGAAGATGGTGCGCACCTTCGACTTTCCGACGGCGTCGCGAGGGTCGGAAGCGGCGAAGGCGGTGAAGTCGTGCTCGCCTTCGAAGGCGCGGGCGAGGCGCACCATGCGCTCCTCGTCGAGAATGTACGGATGGTGGTACACGTACGGCCACTCGAAAGGGCTACAGACTTCGGTGCGGACCATGCGGTACTCGTATGTCTTAGCTATGGCATCGAAGCGCGGATGAAAACCGGCATGGACCTCCCCGGCGGAGAGAACGCGAATCGCGGGAGGCAGCAGGCGATTGACGGCGCGGCGCAGATTCTCCAGCGGGATCGGATTTTCGATGCTGAACGCGGCGATCTGAGCGAGGGCGTGAACTCCAGCGTCGGTGCGTCCGCTGCCCGCGACGTGCACCGGCTTGCCTTCCATGCCGCCGACGATATCCTCGAGGATGCCCTGGATAGTCGACAGTCCGGGCTGCACCTGCCAGCCATGGAATGGGCCGCCATCGTAGGCGAGCTGAATGCGAATGCGGCGCATTACGCCGGGCGCGAGCCGGGCTTCACGACGGGAAGTCCGTCGCGGCAGAGCGGACAATCCTCGGGACGATGAGCCGCGACCTGCATGGTGGCGAGTGCCACGCGGGGAACGCCGACGTCGGCCTGTCCGCCGCTGCGGTCGATGATGCTGCCGGCGGCGAGCACCTTCGCGCCGGACGCGCGGAGCACGTCGATCACGTCGAGCGTGCTGCCGCCGGTGGTGATGACATCTTCAATGACGACGGCCGTCTCGCCGGGTTGGATGGTGAAGCCGCGGCGCAGGGACATCTTGCGCGTTTCAGCATCGCGCTCGGTGAAGAGGAACGGAGTGCCGAGCGCGCGCGCCACCTCGTGGCCGATGATCAGGCCGCCGAGCGCAGGCGAGACGACGAGCGCGATCGGTTCGGCCGCGATGCGGCGCAATTCGGCGGCGAGTTGCCGGCCGAGTTTCTCCGCCGCCTCGGGATGGCGCAGTACCAGGGCGCATTGCAGATAATTGGGGCTATGCAGGCCGCTGGTCAGGCGGAAATGTCCCTCCAGGTAAGCGCCAGTGGAACGGAAGAGGTCGATGACGGATTCGGCTTGCGGCGTCACAAAGGCCTACTATACCATTGAACATAAAGACTACAGGCGAATTCAGGGTTGGCAGTTGCCTGGCATACCTGGTTGATTGGGCACGGAGGTTATTTTCATGATTGGTATCAGACCTTATCTTGCGGTGTTGTGCGCGTTCCTTCTGCTGTTGCCTTCGGGCGGCTTCGCGGCCGATCCGCCGCAGGCGCCGCAATCGCAGCCCGGGCCGGGCGCCGGAGCGCCGCAGCCCGTAACGACGGAGCGCGGCGGGATCCTCGGACGCGTCACCGGCCCTTACCGGCCGGTGACGGAGCCGTCGAACAACCTTGCGAACTCCACACGGATCGAATCGCTGCTGCGGGCGGGCAATCTATATCTCTCACTGCAGGATGCGATCGCACTCTCGCTGGAGAACAATCTGGACATCGCGATTCAACGCTACGGTCCGCAGTTGGCGGATGCCTCCCTGCTACTGGCGCAGGCAGGCGGATTTGCGCGCGGCGTCTCGACGAGCGTTACCGCGGGACCCTCGAGCGCGTCGGTGTCGAGCAGCGGCACGACAGCGGGCGCCAACGTCAGCGCCACGGCGCTATCGAGCAACGCGAGCGCGAGCGCGGTCGGTGCGAGTGCGATCTCTTCCTCCGGTCCCGCGATTCCGAGCCTGGACCCGGCGCTCACCGGGGGGTTGAGCTGGGGCCATTCCACGACTCCGCAGAGCAGCGCGTTTCTCACCGGGACGAACTCGCTGACGCAGCGCATCGATGTCGCGAACTTCGGAATCCAGAAGGGCTTCCTCACGGGCACGAACATCGGGCTCGGATTGAACAACAATTCGGTCATAAGCAACAATCCACGCAACGATTTCAATCCGTCGACCACGTCGTCGCTCGCGTTGACCTTCACCCAGCATTTGCTGCAGGGCTTCGGCACGGGTGTAAACTCGCGGCAGATCCGTATCGCGAAGAACAATCGCGAGGTCAGCGACCTGACCTTCCGGCAGCAGGTGGAAACCACAGTGGTCGCCGTCATGGAACTGTATTGGGACCTGGTGAGTTTCAACGACGCGATCCAGGTGGGCCGGGACGCGCTCGCCGCGTCGCAGCAGCTGCTGGAGAACAATCGCAAGCAGGTGGAGGTGGGGACGCTGGCGCAGATTGAGGTGGTGCGCGCGGAGGCGGAGATTGCGTCGCGCGAGCAGGCGCTGCTGGTGAGCCAGACACGGGCGCTGCAACAGGAGACCATTCTGAAGACCGCACTGAGCCGAACCGGCGTTTCGAGCCCGGCGATTCAGGCGGCGCACATCATCACGACGGATGTGATCCGCGTTCCGGCGGTAGAGCCGGTGGTGCCGATTCAGGATCTGACGGCCCAAGCGCTGGCGTCGCGTCCGGAACTGGCGACCAGCCGCATTCAGCTGACGAACCAGGAACTGACGATACGCGGATCGAAGAACGGCCTCTTGCCGACGCTGGACGTGGTGGCCTCGCTGAGCAACGGCGCGCTTGCCGGTTCGCCAAATCCGCTGCCCGCCGTCCCGGGTTCGCCGCATTCGAACAACGCATTTTTCATCGGCGGCTACGGCACGGTGCTCGCGCAGTTGTTCGCGCGCAACTTCCCCAACTATTCGGTGGGTGTCAACCTGATTATTCCGATTCGGAATCGGGCGGCGCAGGCTCAGGTAATCACCGACGAACTGACGTA
>JAOAPT010000553.1 GCA_025463045.1 Candidatus Solibacter sp. | reverse complement strand
CATCCGTAATTGCGCACCAGCGCGAGGCCCTGATTCTTCAGCCCCGGATCGTCCATATAATCGGCATTCGCGTACGATGCGTTGTCGCGCTTGCGCGTCATCAGGTAGCTCGCGATATCGCGCGCCTCGTCCTCGGTCAATCGCAGACTCGGCATCGGCGTCATCTGCTGCACTTGCAGTTCATGCCCGTCGTTCGGGCACTTGGAGTGCTCCAGATCGAACACGTATGGCAGGCCCTTGCGCTGATAATCCTCCGCCGTCAAATCCTTCTTCTCGAACGTGCAATAGGGGGCCGAGCGCTGCCGTGGATTGTGCACCCACCGCACGATGTAGTCGTAATTCGCCTTCTCCCCTTCCCTGCTGAGGTTCGCGCTGAACGTGCCGCCCTGCTTCGCGCCGCCCTCGCCCATCGAGTGACACGCCATGCAGCCGCGCGTCTCGAACGCCTCTTTGCCGCGCGCCGCGTCGCCCGGCTTCTGGGGCGGCAGGTCGGCCTTCACGCCGCTCTGCCAGAGGAATGCGGAGATCGCGCGAATCTCGCCATCGTCCAGCCGGAAGGTCGGCATCTTGGTTCCTTCACGCCATTGATGCGGATCTTTCAGCCAGACCGGAATCCATTCCTTCTTCAGCTTGACGCGCGCTTCCTTCAAGCTCGGTCCGACCTTCTTCACCTCGCGGACCAGACTCCGCGACCGCATATCGAGCTGCTCGATCTTCGCGTCAAGTCCGCTCGCCCGCACTTTCAGATCGTTGGCGTGCGCGAACAGAGTCTTCGCGTCCGCATCGCTGGTTCGCGGATTGTTGGCCTTCTGTTCGCTGAATCCGACCTCGCGCTTCCACTCCGCCTTCTGCTGTTCCAGTTGGCGGATCTGCTGATTGACGCTCGAGATCTCGTCCGCCTCGCGGTCGAACGCCTCGTAGCGATGGCAGCCCATGCACCCGCGCAATCGGAAAATCTCGCGCCCCTGGTTCAGCGTGTCCGCCATCTCCGTGACGACTTCCCGCGCATGACACTGCTGACAACCCGCCTGGATATTCTCTTTATGATGTAGCGGCCAGAGCCAGAACTTATTCTCGCCGTGCGATTTCTCCACGCTCGACAGAGCCGCGCCGTTGCCGCCGTGACATGGCGTGCAGCCGAACTTCTCCGGATCGTGAATCTTCAGCAGTTCCTTATTCGGATGGCTGGTGAAGACGCCCTCGCCGCCCATTGCCGCTTTGGTCAGCACGATCGGTTCGCGTGCGCCCAGGTGGCAGCTCTCGCAGCGATCCACCAGGTCCACATCCTTCACGTGAATCTGACGAATCCGGATATCGAATTTGTCCAGCGAGTTCTGCACCGCGGCGAGCGTCGAAGTGCTCGCATCCGCGATCCGGTCGGACAGGTACTGATCGCGTTTCGCGCGCATTTCCGTCGCTTGCTTCATCAACTCCACGCGCTGCTGCAGCAGCTTCGATTTCTCGTCCTTCATCGACTGCAGCAGATCACCCATGCCCTTGAAATCGAGACTGCGCTTCTGGTCCTCGCCGGGCAGCGACACCTCGTGCTTCTCCGCCTTCAGCTTCTCGATCTCTTTCCGCAGCGACTCCTTCGAGCTCTCGCTGTGCGTGACCTCGATCTCGTACGTCAGCGCGCCTACGTGCCCACGGACCTCCTGGAACGGATCGTTGAGCGCCAGAATTTTCGGCACGAGCTCCGTGTTGATCTTCTTATCGATCGCCGACGCGCCGGGCATCGCCGCCCGCTCGGCATCCTGCATCGACGCATCGAGCCGGCGGTAATCGGGCGACGCCTTGATTTGCTTCTCGACGTCCGCCTCGCCGCCCGCCGCGGTTTTCAGGTAGCGCGAGTAAAGCTTGACGAACCGCGCCTGATACCCCTTCCACGGCCGGATGCCGTACATCTCGTCGTACAGCCCCCAGGCCATCGAAAGCACGAGCAGCGCCGACGAGATATACAGCGGCTTGCTCAAAGATGAATGGACTACCGGGTCCTTATCCTGATCGCTCATATACGCTCGCTCATATGTTGAACCACGGTGTTACCCAGACATACTTAATCCGGAACAGGAGCCGGATCAAAATCTTCACCGGCAGCGACAGCATGACCACGAGGAAGACCTGCATCACCGCATATTGCAGTACGCTCATCCGCGCGTAAATCTTGCGATTGAACGGTGTCAGCGTGATCAGCTTGTGCATCCCGAAGCCGGCCAGCACGCAGTACGCGCCAACCACAATCGCGCCGAAAATAATCTTCGGCACGCGTGTGTGAATCCCGAAAATATCCGGCAGATCGCGATTCACTTCGAAGATCAGCCGGTTGTGATCCCACGTCGTTCCCGGCCAGAACCACATCCAGCCAGGACCGCGAATCAACGTGCCGATCACGATCATCGTCACCCACAGCACGATGAACCCGAAGATGAACGTCAGGATCGAAAACTTCCGCTGCTTGAACGTGTAATACCCATTGCCCAGCGGGTTGGTGTCGATGTACGGAATCACCATCAGCCCGACTATGATCAGCGAGGGCATCACCACTCCCGCCATCCACGGATCGAAGTACACCAGCATTTCCTGCAGTCAGAGGAAGTACCACGGCGCCTTCGACGGATTCATCGTCAGCGTCGGATTTGCCGGCTCTTCGAGCGGCGCGTTCAACGTGATCGACCACACCATCAAAATGATCGTCAGGATGATCGCCGCCAGAAATTCGATGCGCAGCAGGAACGGCCACACGTGAATTTCGCGCGCCCACTCCGGCCGCCACGGCTGCGTCTTACGGTGGTGC
Source organism: Candidatus Solibacter sp. (assembly GCA_025463045.1). Classification (GTDB taxonomy): domain Bacteria; phylum Acidobacteriota; class Terriglobia; order Bryobacterales; family Bryobacteraceae; genus Solibacter. The sequence continues at coordinate 2,216 of JAOAPT010000553.1, read as the reverse complement.
GTCTTGGCCATCACGGGATCCGCTTCGAGCTGCGCGATCAGCCGGTCATTCGCAAACGACTGGCGCAAGCCATACCACGTGTAGAACGGCACGACGATCAACAGCATTACGATCGGCACATTGTCCGGTGTGCTCAGAATGGTCCACAGTTGATGGAAATCCATGATGTAATCCTTCGATCAGACCTTCTTCGGTTCCTTGATTTCGCTTTCCAGCATCATCGGCGCCGGCCCCGAGATCCCGCCGTCCTTGCGCACGCGCCAGAAGTGCACAATCATGAACAGGCTGGCGATGATCGGAATCGCCACGCAGTGCCAGATGTACGCGCGCAGGAGGGCATTCGAATCCACGATCGACCCGCCGAGCAATCCGAAGCGCACATCGTTGAACGCCGTCATGCCGAGCTGCGAACCGAAGGGACCATCGTGCCCGAGCAGCGGCGTGGCGCGCGCCATATTCGTCCCCACCGTCACCGCCCAGAACCCGAGCTGATCGTCGGGCAGCAGATATCCCGTGAAGCTGAGCAGCAGCGTGAGCACCAGCAGCAGCACGCCCACCACCCAATTGAACTCGCGCGGCTTTTTATACGACCCCGTGAGGAACACGCGGAACATATGCAGTTCCACCATGATCACCATCATGTGCGCGCCCCAGCGGTGCATGTTGCGCAGCAGCTTGCCGAACGGTACGTCGCTTTCCAGGTACAGAATGTCGCGGAAGGCCACGATCTTCGAAGGGTGGTAGTAGAACATCAGCAGCGTTCCGGTGAACACCAGCGTGATGTAGATGTAGAACGTCATGCCGCCCATGCCCCACGTGTAGTTGTAGGCAACTGCGTCGCGGTTGATCTTCGCGGGATGCAGGTGCAGGAAGACGTTGCTCAACACACCGAGCGCGCGGCTGCGCGGCGTCTCGTCGTGCTTTACGCGGAGCACTGATTTCCAGACGTCGGTCTTCTCCGGCGCCTTCACCGTCTCTTTCAATTCCTCGACGGCGCGCGCCTTCACCGCTTTCGCGTCCGCCATGACCGCGGCCAGTTTCTTGCCGCCGCCATTCGCGTTGCCGCTGCCGTTGCCGTCCCCGCCGTTTACCGGGGGTCCGCCATTGTGTCCATTGGTTTCAGGCATTGATTTTCCTCAGACCCGGATGATGGCGCCCGGATCGTTGAACTGGCTTGGCTCGCCCTTGGGCCAGCGATACACGTGGCTCAGATCGACGACGATCTGTCCCTCCGGGTCAAGCTCCACGTGCGCGCGGTCCATCGGTCGCGGCGCAGGTCCCTCGAAGTTCACCCCTTCAGGGTCATAGCCGCTGCCGTGACACGGGCACTTGAATTTGTTTTCGCTCGCCTTCCAGTCCGGCGTGCAGCCCAGGTGCGTACAGATCGCCGAGATCACGAAGATGCCCTCGGTGTTGCGCACTACCCAGATGCGGTATTGGTTCTGGAATTTGGTGTCGACCCCGAAGCCGAAGTCGCCCGGATACCCAATCCGGAACTTCGTTTTCGGTTCATAGAGCGCTCGCGGAAAAAAGAAGCGCAGGAACATCAGAAGATTCACGCCCAGCGTGCCCAGGACAGCGGCCATAACAAATTTGCGCCGGCGCGCAATTACTTTGCCTTCGTCGGAGTCTTCGCTCTTCGAAAAAATATTTCCGAACGCCTGAGCCAGAGATGGTTTGGACCTCGGCGGAGGTGCTGCTGCGGACCCGGCGGGCTCTAACGTAGAATTCGCCATCTTGTCCCCTCTGATCTCCACGACCAGTTTACCGTGGTACTCGTTCCGCGCTCGGGACCCCGAAAAGATGGACAGAACCTCGCCCCACGGCGAGTGCCTGTTTACTAATAATGAGTGGCTGTTGAGATGCCCAGTCCTGAAGTGCCTAACCCCTCACCGGTGTGTCCCTCGCGAACGGAATTTGTCCAGCGCAAGTTATATCACCGCAGTTCCCCGTTTGCAAGCGGCCCCCCCGCTCTCCGCTGAGACTGTACACTGAAACTTGCGCGATTCTTTCCTTCGCACGGCCGTCCTCGCCCTCGCTACCGCGGCCCTTCTCACCGAACTCCTCTCGCCCTTCCATCTGCTGTCCCGCTGGCCGCTCGCGATCGGCTGGACCCTGATCCTCGCGCTCCTCTTCCTCGCCTCGCGTCCTCGTTTCTCGCGCGCGAATATCCTCCTCTACGTACCCTGTTTCCTCATTGCCATCCCCATCGCTCT
>JAOAPT010000834.1 GCA_025463045.1 Candidatus Solibacter sp. | reverse complement strand
GAAGAGTCTGATCATTCATCCGTCGTCGACGACGCATCAGCAGTTGAACGATGCGCAGCAACTGGATGCGGGCGTGACGAAGGACCTGGTGCGGATTTCGGTGGGGATTGAAGACGTGGAAGATTTGATCTGGGATCTGGAGCAGGCGATCGCTGCTTCGCAGAAGTAGAAGATACAACCTATCAGAGCCGCGACGGTAACGGAGCGGCGGTCACGTCGTTCGGGCGACCACCGCTCCCTGACCGTCGCGGCTCTGAATTTTACTTTCCGACTACGAGGATGTGGAAGCTGTCGGGGAGCACCGGAGCGCGTCCCTTTTTGCCTTCCTTCGCTTCCGGCGCGGGGCCGTATTCGGCGGCCAGGAGGTAGACGCGATGGAGCTTTTCATCGACCGCCATCGTGCGCGCGTTCTGCGTGGTCGGCACGGTGTCCACCGTCTCGTACTTGCCGTTGACGAGTTTAACGATGCTCAACGTGGCGTCGCGACCGTTCGCGCTAAACGCAAGACCCGTGCCGGGGTCGAAGCCGCCGCCGTCCGTGCCCGCGCCGATCGCGGGCGATGCAACCACCTTGAACGTCGGGATATCGACCACGCCCATCACCTTGTTGCCGCAGACCGGGAAGAGCTTCTTATTCTTCACGTCGATCGAGAGTCCCGTGGGACCTTCGCACGGCGCTAACTGCGCGCGCCGCGACACCGCAGCCTTCGCGCCATCGATCTCGACGATCTCGTTCGAGGTTTCCAGGTTGACGTAGACCTTGCCCGCGCCATCGACGACGCAGAATTCCGGCGCGAGGCCGATCGGGAAGGTCGAGATCACTTCGTTGGTCTTGGCATCGATCGCCGTCGCGTCGTTGCCGCTGTGGTTCATCGTGAATACGCGCTTGCTCTTCGGCTCATAGCAGACCGCGTCGGGATTCTTGCCGGTCGCCGGCTCGCCCAATTTCGCGAGCGTCTTCAGGTCGAAGGCCGTGACGCTGTTCGATTGTCCATTGGTGATAAAGCCGCGATTCATCTCGGGCGCCAGAGCGACTCCGTGCGTGCCGTGCAGGTCTTTGATGCTGCCGACAACCTTGCCGGCGTCGAGATCGACCACTTCCACGACATTGCCATGAGTGACGTAAGCACGCCGCGCGGCGCTATCCACGGTGAGGTAATCCCAGCCGCCGGTGCCGCCGATTTTGATCTTATTGAGAACCTTGTAGCCTTCGCCCGCGAATGCGAGGCTGGCCAGTAGTCCGAGTGTCAGAAGTCTTTTCATCGTCGATACTCCTTCTTTAGTTGTGCCGGCCGCCGAGATAGTAGTGAACGGCCGGAGTCACCACCAGGGACAGGACCATCGAGGCGAGAATGCCGCCGATCACCGCGATGGCCAGAGGTTGCAACATTTGCGAGCCGGCGCCCAGCGCGAGCGCCAGCGGTACCATGCCGGCGACCGTGGCCAGCGCCGTCATCATGATCGGCCGCAGCCGCCGCTCGCCGGCGCGGATCATCGCTTCTTCCGCGCCCATACCTTCCTCACGGAATTTCTGGTCTGCATCGAGCAGCAGAATTCCATTCTTCGCCACGATGCCGATCACCATGATCAGGCCCATGAACGAAGAGATATTGAACGTGACGCCCGTGATCAGGAGCGCGAGGAACACGCCGCACGTGGAGAGCAGTGCGGACGAGATCACCGCGATCGGAGCCGCGAAGCCGCCGAACTCGAACAGCAGCACGAGGAAGACCAGCAGGATTGCGAGCACCAACACGAACACCAGGTCCTTGAAGGATTTCTGCTGCTCTTCGAATTGCCCGCCGTATTGCACCCGGATCTCCGAGGGCATGTTCAATTGGGCGACCGCCGCCTGCACCTTCGTCATGCCATCGCCCAGATTCATATTCTCAAAGCGCGCCGTCACCTGCACATCACGCTGTAGATTCTCGCGCCGGATCTCGGTCTGGCCGGGAGCCTCCGTCATCGTCGTCAAGCTGCCGATGGTGGCCGTCTTTCCGCTCCCGCTCACGAGCAGCGTATTGCGGATCGATTCCAGCGAGGCGCGCGTCTCTTTGGGAAAGCGAACGCGAATCGTGTACGAACGGTCGTTGGCCACCACCGGCGGCGGCGCCGGCTCGCCCTGCAAAATCGCGCTCGCGTCCAGTTCGACTTCCTGCGGTGTGAAGCCGGCGCGCGCCGTCACCGCGGGATCCACGGTGAAAATCGTCGCCGGTCCGCTGATCGTGTTCTCAATCCCGTTCAGCACATCCACCACTCCGGGGATCTTCTTGATCGTATCCGCCACCTGCGGCGCCCATATCTTGAGAACTTCCGGGTCCTGGCTGAAGAGCTTGATCACCACCGGCTCGGGCGCGCTCGTCAAGTCGCCGATCATGTCCTGCAGGAGCTGCGGGAACTCGACATCGAGTACCGGCTCGGCCTTTTTAATTTTGGCGCGCACGTCCGCAATCACTTCTTCACCGGTGCGCTTGCGGCCGGCCTTCAGCTTGACGGAAATATCGCCGGTGTTCGCCTCCGTTACCTGCGCAAGTCCAAGCTGCAGGCCGGTGCGGCGCGACGTGCTTTCGACTTCCGGCGTCTTCCGCAGGATGTTCTCCACGTGCGTGATCACGCGATTCGTTTCCTCGAGCGACGATCCGGCGGGCATGATGTAATCGACGATGAAGCCGCCCTCGTCCATCGCAGGCAGCAAGTCGCTGCCCGTGTGGCTGTAGCAGAGATAGCTGCCGCCAATCAGCACGAGCGCGAACAGGATCAGGGCCAGCGGATGCTCCAGCGTGAAACGCAGCGTCCGCTCGTAGAACCGCATGAAGCGTCCGGGCGCCGCGTTGTGCTCGTGCCCGGCGTGCCGTTTCGCGCTCTTCAACAGGTAGTGACTCAGGGTCGGCGTCCACGTCAGCGCCAGTGCCAGCGAGGTCAGAAGCGCCACGCCCACCGTTACCGCGAGTGCGCGGAAGAATACGCCCGTGACGCCGGTGATCGAAATCAGCGGCAGGAAGACCACGATCGGCGTGATCGTCGAGCCGACCAGCGGCGCGCGGATTTCGCGGATCGCGCTGCGAATTGCTTCCGCGCGATCCTGCCCGCTGTCGCGATGCTGCACGATGTTTTCCACTACCACGATCGCGTCGTCGATCACCAGGCCGACGGCCGCCGCCAGTCCGCCGAGCGTCATCAGGTTGAACGTCTGATTGAGCGCGCGCAGCACGATGAACGTGATCGCGATGGTCGCCGGAATCACCAGCCCCGCGACCAGCGACGTGCCCCAATCGCGCAGGAACAGCACCATGATCAGCGACGCGAGAACCAGGCCGATCAGAATCGCGTCGCGCACGCTGTCGATCGACGCCTTCACGATTTCCGATTGATCGTAGAACGGCCGCAGGTCGATTCCCTTGGGCAGCTCCTTGCGAATCTTGTCGATCTCCGCGTGCAGCGCGTTCGCCACCACGACGGTATTGCTGTCCGGCTGGCGATAAATGTTGAGCAGCACGGCGGGCTTCCCGTTGGCCGTGACCATCGTGTACACCGGCATCACGCTCGGGCTTACGCCCGCGACGTCGTGGATCTTCACCGGAGCGCCCGCGGCCGTCGTCTTGATGACGATGTTGCCGATCTCTCCCGGCGTGCGCGACTGACTGCTGACCAGGCTGAGCACGAGCTGATGGTTCGCCTCGATCAATCCCGGCGAATCGATCATGTTGCCGCGCCCGATCGCGTCCAGAATATTCGGAATCGTCGTGCCCGTTTGCACCAGCTTCGACGGGTCCGGCTGGACCTCGAACTCCGGCACCTTCCCGCCCTGCACGACCACCGTAGAGACGCCGGTCTGCCGGTTGAGACGCGGCTTCAAATCGTAGTTCGCCGTCTCCCACAGCTTGTCCTGCGTGATCGTGTCCGACGTGAGGCTGTAGCCCATGATCGGGAAGGCCGCGAAGGTGAGCCGGTTCACTGTGATCTTCGCGGTCGGCGGCAGCGTCGATTGGACACGCGCCATCGCCGCGTTTACCAGCTCCAGCGTGCGGTACATGTCGCTCTTCCAGTCGAAGAAGAGGTCCACCTCGGCCGTGCCGCGGCTGGTCACGCTCCACAAATGATCGAGGCCGGGCACCGAATTGACGGCTTCCTCGATCGGCTTGGTTACTGCGACCAGCATCTGGTCAATCGGGAACACGCCGTTATCGATGCCGACTACAATTCGCGGAAAGTTCGTTTCCGGGAAGACCGCAACCGGAATCGTCAACGCCAGGTACACGCCCATCGCAACCAGCGTGAGGATGACGAAAATGATCGGCTTGCCGTGTCTGGCCGTCCAATGCGGCGCGCCGGGTTTGGTGTCGGGAGGCATGGTCGAAAGGTCGCTCATTTGGCCTTCGGCTTCGCCTCGTCTTTCTTCGAATCTTTGCCGGCCGGCTCAGGCGGAGCGTTCGCGTCTTCTTCGTCCGCTTCCTTTTTCGTGTTGTCGATGATGCGGACCTTCGCCTTATCGTCGAGCCCGACGCCGCCCACCGTGACGACGGTCTCGCCGGGCTGCACGCCGGTGAGGATCTGCACTTTGTCGCCTTCCTTCACGCCCGTCGTGACCGTGCGGCGGTGCACCACGCTGTTGGAGTCCACCACAAGCACCGAGATCCCGCCCTCTTCGCCCGGCAGGATCGCCGACGCCGGCACGATGCTCGCGCCCTTGATGATCTCCGTCATGATCGTGGCGTGCACGCTGGTGCCGGGCTTCAGCCGTTCGCCCGGATTATCGGCCTGCACCCAGACCTGCACCGTGGTGCTGTTCGGGTCCGTCGACGGACTCACCACCATCACTTTGCCCTCGATCTTCAGATCGGTATCGGGCTGCGCGATCGTGGCCGGCTGCCCGACCTTCAAAGTCGCGGCCTGATTCTGCGGCACGTTGACTCGCGCCACCACCTTCGAGATGTCGATCACCTGCAGCAGCGGAGTGCCCGCCGCCGCCATCTCGCCAGGGTACAGCGGACGATCGGCGACCACGCCCGAGATCGGACTGACGATTCGCGAGTAGCTGGTCTGCGCCTCCGAGGATTGCAGGTGGCTTTGCGCCGCTTCCACCTGCGCGGCGGCGGTGTTGATCTGCTCTTGCTTGCCGACCGTCTGCAGCGCGCGCAAATGCTCCTGCGCGGACACCGATGCCGCGTGCGCCTGCGCATACGCTACCTGCGCATCGTCCACCAGTTTGCGGGCGAGCGCTCCCTGCTTGAACAGATTCTGTCGATTCTCCAACAGCTTCTTTGCCGCGTCTTCCGATTCACGCGCCGAGTCCGCGTCGCTCTGGGCTTTCACCAGCGCCTCGGGAATCTGCGCCGAGGTGGTCGACCGGAGGTTCGCCTGCGCCTGCTCCAACTGCGCCCGGCTCTCGCCTTGCGCAGCCGTCAGGTCGCGATTTTCCAGCACCGCGAGCAACTGCCCCTGCTTCACGTGATCGCCGCGCTGCACGAGGAAGCGCTGCACCGGCGCCGCGATCTTCGGCACGACCGACGCCTGGTTGAGCGGGAACAGCACGCCATCGCCGGCGACGATGCGATGCACGGTATCCTGCGTGACCGCCGTTACCTGCACGCCGGCGGGCGCTTCCGCAACCGGCTCTTCTTTCTTGGAGCACGCCGTGAAGAGCAGCGGGATGACGAGCAATGAGAGTTGAGTTCGATTCATGGGCTAGAAGGCCCCCGTTAAGGTTTGCACGTTGGCCAGCGCCACGCGATAGCGCGCCAGCCCGTCGTCGTAAGCATTGCGCGCCGTCGCCAGCGTGGTCTGTGCGTCCACCACTTCGAGCACCGTCGCCTCGCCCGCCTGGTAGCGCAGGACGGTGAGCCTCAGGCTTTCATCCGAAAGATCCAGCGAATGCCTGAGCGATGCAAGCTGGCGCGACGCTACGCCGGCTTCGAGGTAAAACTGATTCAGGTTCGAGAGCAGTTGCCGCTGCGAGAGGCTCAGGTCGGTGCGTGCCTGTTGCAGTCTCAACTCCGCCTGCTTCACCTTGCTACGCGCCGCGCCCCAGTTCCACACCGGGACATTCAGGGTCGCGACCACCGCGCTTCCGAGGTTGTTCTGCCCGAACGCGTCGTGCAGCGCGTATTGGCGCGCCTGGATGCCGTAGAAGTAGTCCACGGAGAGCACGGGCAAGAGGCCGGCCCGCGCGCTCCGCACGCCGAATGTTTGCTGCGTGATCGTCGCCTGCGCAACACGGAGGTCGGGATTGTTATTGCGCGCCAACGTCTCGATCTCCGGGAATGGGGGCAGGGAAGTCTGCTTATCCAAATCGTCCGTCACGCCGAAATCCTGGCGGAAATCCGGGAACAGGTAGACCGCGAATCCGATCCGCGCTTTGTCCGCCGCGAGCTGCGCCTCCTGCAAATCGCGCTCCCGCTGTGCGAGCGTGATCTCCGCCTTCACGACGTCGGCATGCGCAACCTCGCCACCGGCTTCCTGCTTACGCGTGATGTCGGCGAACTGCTGCGCGTCCTGCAGACTAAGCTGCGCGTTTTTCAGATGACGCTGCGCCACCGCCATGCCGTAGAAATTCTGGTACACCGTGGCGATCAGTCCGCGCGCCGCGATTTCCGCCTTGGCGCGCGCGATGGCCTCCGCCGCAATCGACACCTGATAATCGGCGCGCTTCCCCGGCGACAAGACGTCGGAGTGCACGTTCGCCATATTGGTGTACACGCGCGGTCCGTCGTAGGTGACAAAGATGATGCTGTTGTTCGGTCCGTTGGGCTGCGTGTAAGAGAAGCCGTTCAACCAAGTCACTTGCGGCAGCAGCGCCGCCTTTGCCTGCACGCGGTCTTCATGCGCGATGCGCGACGCGATGTCGGCGGAGAGCAGCTGTTGACTGTTGGCCTTCGCGCGCTCCATGGCGTCCTGCAATGTCAAGGTGAGAGTCGGCGGGGGAGCCTGGGCAAATGTGGCATAGCGCAGAGCCAGTGCCAGGCCGAGGGTCGGCAGTATTCGCGGCATCGAGAAACCCCAGTATAAGATTCGGTACATGAACACACGATGAACGGCGGGAGTGCGTCGGCAAGTCAGGGCCGGCGCGTTTACCCCGGCATCTCGCCACGCAATGCCACGAGCATCCGGGGATCATCCCTCATAATCCCGCATCTTCGCAGCCCCGCGCCGGCGATCCTCGTCGTCGGCAAACCACGGAACGTCCAGCACCGCGCCTGCGCGAACCAGCAGCGTCACCACCTTATAATACGATCGCTGAAGCGTTGAAAGTGGAGCAGCGTTGAGCGATGCTCGGGCGTCGAGCGAGCCCTTGCCAGTTCGGGATCCCCGCGCAGCATTTGCGCGCGCTCGGCCGAACCCCCGCTGACGATCGCGTGCACCGCCGCTTCGAAGCGAGAGACTGGCGACTCGTCGCGCGCCAGCCCTTCCAGATGCGCGCCGAAGTTCGGCGAACTCTTGAACTCGTGCAAACGTGCGACGAAGAACTGCGCGCCGGCTAACTTGCACTCCGCGGCGCTTGGGTTAGCTTCTGGAATTGCGTCCAGAAGTGCGGTATGCGTTCTGCCAGGTGCCGCGCTAACATTTCCCGTGACTCTGACCTTGGGTCAGACCTCACGATGTTCGAGAGCCGGCATTGAGCAGCCAATACAAAATTCGCGAGTTCGCCGAACTGGCGGGCGTCACCGTCAAGGCACTTCACCACTACGATCGCGTGGGACTGCTGAAGCCCGCCCGCCGGACGCCGGATATCGCGTGTACCGTGAGCCTGACCTCGAAACATTGGAGCAGATCATCGCCCTCAAGTTTCTCGGACTGCCGCTTAAAGAGATCGCCGCCCTCCTACGGCGTCCGGCGCCATTGCGGACGTCCTCATTGGGATCGCACGAGGCGT